>SAAR01000244.1 GCA_009916335.1 Erysipelotrichia bacterium
ATCAAAATGAAAAATAAAATAAATGGTTTTGACAGTTCAAAAATAGAAATTATTAACAAAAAAATAAATGAAAATGGATATCTAGTAATAGATTGTATTTTTGCCAGAACTGGAATACAAGAGCGTTACGGAGTAGAGATAGATCCAAAACTAGAACCTTTAAAAGCATATAAAGAATATAGATCACCTCAAGAAGTTTTTAAACCTAGCGTTATAGATGGGTTTAGAAGAGTAGTAGTAACTAATGATCACCCTGACGAACTTTTAAATTCAACAAATACAAAGCTACACGCTGTAGGTTTTGTATCTTCAAACGTGGAGGTAGAAGATGAAAAATATCTAAAAACACAAATCACTATATATGATCAACAAACAATTAACGATATCCAGTCTGGAAAAGTAGAGCTTTCAGCTGGGTATCTTTATTCTTTGTTATTTGTAGATGGTGAAGAGTATGACTATATCCAAAAGGATATACAACCTAATCATATTGCGATAGTTGAAGCTGGTCGTTGTGGATCTTCTTGCTCTCTTGCTTTTGATAGTTTAAATTTAACGAAAGGAAAAAACGGAATGAAAGTTATTTTTTATAAACACTTGCCAACTGGCGAGAAAGAGGTTTTATTTGAGATAGAAATTTCAAATGAAGAGGAAGCTCAAAAGCTTCAAGGTTTTGCTGATATTTTATATGAGCAATCTAAAAAAATGGTAGAGGCTTCAAGTGCAAAAGATGAAGATTTAGAGGAAGCAAAAGCTCAAAATGAACAATTACAAAAAGCTAACGATAGTCTTCAAGCTATGGTAGATATGAAAAAACCAGCTAAAGACTGCGATATCGTAAAAGCAATGGCTTTAGATCTTGCTTCTGTTATTGCTGTAGCAAAAGACGCTGGTTTAGATATAAAAGATTTTAAAACTGCAAAAGATTTAAAAACAAAAGTTGTAACTAAATATAACCCTACTATTGCTTTAGATAATAAATCAGAGGATTATATTAATTCTGCGTATGACATGACAGTAGAAGCGTTAAAAGGTGCTGATACATCTTTCTCTAAAGGGTTATTTATTAATCCAAAAAAAGCAGATGACAATTCAGCTGATACAAAAAAACATAGCGAAGCTAAAAAAGGCTTTGACTCAAGATTCGGAGGTAATAACTAATGGGTGGATCAATTCAAAATTCATACGGAAAAATGCCAAAAGGCTTTAAAGGTCAAGTAGCAAATTCAAATCCAATAACAAAAGAAAATAGCGTAGCTGTTACAGCTGTAAGAGTAGGAACTTTCGTTGCGTATAAAGATAATGGAATTGAACAAATTACAAACGCAAATAAAGCAAATGAAGCTGGAGTAGCTTTAAAAAGTTCTATTTTAGATGGTGAAATTTTTTCAGCTGGTGAAGCTGTTACTATTGCAAAGAAAGCTCCAGTTTATTTGTATTGTGAAACAGCTTGTACTAGAGGAGCTAAAGTATTTGTTAGACATACAGACAGCGGAGATCTTTTAGCTGGTGATGTAAGAAATGACGCTGATACAGATAAAGCATATCAACACGCTACAGCAACTTTTGCAGAAACTTTAACTACTGCTGGTTTAGTAGAAATTAACTTATAAAAAGGAAAATAAAAAAATGAATGAAAGATTAGCATTATTAACTGGAAGCTTAACTTCGATTTTTGCAAGTGACGCTATTACGGACGTAAGTCCAGATACGGTAGGTTCTGCATTAGTTAATGTAGAAACTAAAGCTTATGAAGCTGATTATCAAGACATTACTTTTGATGAATTATTACCAATAATCAACTTAAATGATGAGACAGCTACAAGCTTTGAGTATATGTATGTTACTAAAGCTGGTAAAGCTCAATTAGCAAAAGGTGATGGTTCTATTGCATGGGTAGACTCTTATTTAGGTGCAAAAAATGTAAAACTTTATGATGGTAATACTGGTTATAAATATCCAATGAAAGATGTAAGAAGAGCTATGAAGCTAGGACAAAGTTTAGACTCTTTTAAAGCTCAAACAGCTATTCAAGCCTCTTTAGAACTTGCGGAAGAAATTGCATACAATGGAGATACTGAAAGAGATATTGCTGGTTTTTGGACTTATGACGGTTTTGCCTCAACAACTGCATTAGATAATCAAGCTGGAACTTCTAAATTATGGGCAAATAAAACTCCATTAGAAAAATTAGCAGATATTAATCACTTGTTTGGAACTGCTTACTCTACAACAAAGAAAAAAGAGTTCAAACCTAAAAACAAATCTAATAGACTTGTTTTATCTGTTGAGGACTGGACTAGCTTAGCTTCTACTCCATTAAACAACAACACAACTGAAACAGTTTTATCTTTTATTGTTTCTAAATGTCCTTATCTTGATAGCATGGATCAAGTTGTAGCAAGTGCTGAATGTCCTAGATCAATGATTAGAATTTATCAAAAAGACCAAGACAAAATCGCTTTTTATTGGGGGCACACAATTAAGTTTAAAGCTCCTCAGCACATAAATTTAGAGCTTAGAGTTCCAGCTGATTTTAGTATCGGTGGTTTAGTTGTAAGAAAGCCTTTATCTGTTTGGGATTTAAAAGGAATTGCGTAATGAAAGTTAGAAATATATCAAAAGGTTTAATCGTTTTATCTGTAAAAACTGATAAAGGTTTCAGAGCTATTGTTCTTACAGCTGGTGCTACTTCTAAAGATGAAGATAGCGAATTTATAAAAGAATCTGATATTTTACCGTATCAAAAAGAGAAATCTTTAGAAGTGGTAGAAGAAACTTCGGAGGAACAAAATGATAAAAAAGATCTTGATCCAGTTATTTTACCTGATGAAGTTACAGCAGATACACTAAAAGAGATCAGTGTAGATGATCTAAAAAGATGGTGTAAAGAGAATAAAATAAAAGGTTATTCTAAACTAAAAGAAGATGATCTTATCTCTTTAGTTTTAGAGAGTGTAAAAGCCTTAAAAGATGAGGGAAAAGGTGAGGAGTAATTCCTTGCCTTTTTTTAGTTTATGACAGTAGCAAACTTTAAAGCTAGATATCCTCAATTTACACAAGAGGACGCTATTATACAGCCTATTTTAGAAGAGTGTAAGCTCTTTGTATCTTTAGAAACTTTTCAAGCTAAAACAGAAGTGGCTCTTTTTCTTTTAGTGGCTCATGAATTAACTATACAAGAAGCAATAAATAACAATAGTGATACAGATAAGATAATTAGTAGATCTATTGAGGGTGGTTCTGTAACTATTGCACATACTCAGGGGAAAGACACTCTTGAAGCATATTATCAAAAAACTATTTATGGTGAAAAATTTTTAGCTATTAAAAAATCTGTTAGGTTTGTAGGTGCTGTTTTAACATGAAAATAAACTCTAAATTAAAGTCTAAAAAATTTAATCAAAATCTTTTTAGACAAATAGAAGCTCTTGAGGGAAAAATAAAGGCTGGATATCCAAAAGAAAGTAAAGAAACTTTTGAGGAAGATCTAAACGGACATACTCCATTATTCAAAGCTACTGAGATTAATTTTTCTGAAAAAAACTATATCCCATACCTACAAATTGTTTGGGAGGATAATAAAATCAAATATAAAAAGAAGTTTGCTTCAATAGCTAGACAACCACTAAAAAAACAGCCTAAACTATTAGATTCTTTAGGCGGTGAAATGGTTAAAGATATAAGACAAACTCTTTTTAATATACAAGTCGCTCCTCAAGATAAAAAAGGCTGTATCTATGGAAGTGTAACTTTTGTAAGGATAAATTAAAATGAAAGCTAGTTTGATCTATAAAAAAGAATTAAAACCTTATACGATCAAAAGACTTGTAGGTCTTATTGATAATGAAAACGGAAAGCAAGTAAAAAGCTATCAAGATATTGATTTAGAACTTGCAATTTATGATAAAGGCTCAAAGCTAGTTAAAAAAGTAGGAGGAGAAGACTCTTATCCTATATCTACTATACACGTTTACGGAAATGCAAATATATTAACTCATCATGATATTATCCCTTTTGAAAACAAAAACTATACGATTTTAGAAACAAAATCAACAAATGATTATTCTTTCTCTATAGGAGTTAGTGAAGATGTATAAATCATCTTTTCAAGCTCTTAGAGCTTATATAAAATCATTTATAACTATTCCAGTATATAACGCTACAGAGGACTTTAAAGAAGGGATTACTGCTTTCATGGAGAAGTGCAGGGAATTATCATTTGATCCACAACAGGCGTATAAGGCATTACTCGTAGGTGTTCGTGCAATGATGGAAAATGATGGGACAATCACCAACGAGCAAACATTTTGGAATGCTTTTTCTGAGATACTGGATATTCCAGAAGATATTCGGAAGGGTGAGTTTATTGCTTTTTATACACAGGAATTTTCACAACTTCAATCTGTGGTTGAACCCTCATTTCGGTCGGCAGAGATAGTACGGAATGTACGAGAAAAAGGTTACACAACCGTATTGGCAACCACTCCGGTATTTCCAAAGGTTGGTACTTTGGAGCGGCTTTCTTGGGCTGGATTAGAACCTTCCTGGTTTGATGAAATTACAACATACGAATATTATTCTTACGCAAAACCAAATCTTGGCTACTATCAACAGATAATTGAGCGTGTTGGAGCTCAACCTGAACAATGTCTCATGATAGGTAATGATGTAACAGAGGATCTTATTGTTCGTTCTATGGGAATGCAGGTCTTTCTCGTTACTGACAACCTGATTAATCGAGATAATGTGGATATTTCCTCTTTTCCAC
>SAAR01000245.1 GCA_009916335.1 Erysipelotrichia bacterium
AGTAAGCCCTGCAACGATCTCTAAAAATGTTGTTTTTCCTGTTCCATTAACACCGATTAAAGCGATTTTATCTTGTTTTCCAATCGCAAAAGATACCTTGTTTAAGATGCATTTTTCATTATGATATTTTGATATTGCATTTGCTGATAAAATCATATTCATACTCCTTTACATGCCCTTTATTCTATCATGTATCCTATAAGAAGAAAAGTAAAACAGCAGGGTTGTATCTCTGCTGTTTTATGCTTCCTATTTATTTTTTCGCTTCACTAATAATTTTATCTTTTAATTGTGGAGGAACTTCTTCATAATGATCAAATTCTTGTGTATACACACCTCTACCTTGACTCATTGCTCTTAAGACAGTAGAGAAATCTTGTATTTCTGCTAATGGTACTAAAGCATTAATACTTTGTTTACCTTCTACAGGATCCATTCCCATAATCATTCCTCGACGTTTGTTTAATTCCCCAATAATCGTTCCTGTATAATCTTCAGGAATGATTATATTCAACGACATAATTGGCTCTAATAATACTGGATTGGCTTTTGGCATACCATCTTTATAAGCAAGATGAGCTGCTAGTTTAAATGCCATTTCACTTGAATCTACATCGTGATATTTTCCATCTAACAAGGTAGCTTTTACATTGACTACTTTATATCCAGCTAATACACCAGAAAGCATCATTTCTCTTAATCCTGTTTCAACAGCTGGAAAATATCCCTTTGGTACTGCTCCACCAACTACCTTATCAGCAAACACCATTTCTTCCACATCAGGATTAGGGGCAAATTCAACAAATACATGTCCAAATTGTCCATGTCCTCCTGATTGTTTTTTGTGTCTTCCTTCACCAATAACAATTTTCTTAATCGTTTCACGATATGGTACTTTTGGGGTTGCCAATACAACATCAACTTTGTATTTTGCTTTCATTTTCGCAACTATTACTTCTAAGTGTTGTTCACCAACACCATAAAGAATCGTTTCTTTTGTTTCTAGGTTATTAACCACACGAGCACTTTGATCTTCTTCACAAATTCTTGCCAATGCACCATTGACCTTATCTTCATCATTTTTAGAAAGAGGTTTTACACTTTTCCCTAACAAACCTTGTGTAAAATGAATATCTTCAATCACATAACTATGTCCTTTATCACAAAGGGTATCATTGGTTTGTGAGTATTGCAATTTTACTACTGCTCCAATATCCCCTGTAAATAACTTACCAACCGCAGTTTGATGTTTTCCTTTAATAATAAAGATTTGTGAAATTTTTTCTACTTCTTCTTTCTTTGCATTATAAACAATGGAATCAGAACTTAATACACCACTTCTCACTTTCAAGAAAGAAATACGTCCAACAAATGGATCAACGATTGTTTTAAAAATTCTTGCTGACATTACTTCATCTTCTGCACAACGAATTTCCTTCAATTCATTTGTTTTTAAATCATTGACAAACAAGGTACCTCTTTCGCCATATGTTGGAAAGTATTTAATAATTAAATCCATTAAGCGTTCAATTCCTACAGATAAAGTAGCACAACCACTAAAGACAGGAACAATATCCCCATTGCGTACACCGATGCGTACACCTCGTGTTAATTGCTGATCGCTAAATTCTTCCCCACTAAAGAATTTTTCCATTAATTCATCATCACACATTGCCACTGCTTCAGCAATCTTATTTTTATAATCATCGACAATCGCTTGCATATCCTCAGGCACATCGTAAGAAGTATCACGACTTGCTTTCTCCCCTTTAAAATACCATGCTTTGTTTCTTAAAATATTGATAGAACCAACCACTTCTCCTTTTTCTATTATTGGTACTTCAAAAGGAATCACACTTTTTCCAAAATAATCTCGCAGTGCATTATAGGCATCATCAAAGGAAGTATGTTCCTCATCTAATTTATTAACAAAGAAAATAGTTGGAATTTTTCTTGCCTGAGCTTTTTCCCATGCAGTTATGGTACCTGGCTGTACTTTTTCTTTCGCACTTACGACAATTAACGCATTATCACAAACCTCAACGGCTGCTTCCATTTCCCCAACATAATCTAAATATCCTGGTGTATCCACAAAATTAATTTTGTTATCTTGCCATTCAATCGGTACAACACTGGCATAAATACTCATACCACGTTTAATTTCTTCACTATCGTAATCAATTAAACTACTACCTTCCCTTGTTTTCCCAAAACGATCACTCGCTTTGGTAAAATATAGCATTGCTTCTAAGATACTTGTTTTCCCTGCTCCACTATGTCCTAATACACTGACATTTCTAACCTCACTCGCTTTATAATCTCTCATATGCCCACCTACTTAAGTAAAGGTTTCAATTCATCTAAACAATGTTCTCTAACATAATGAATTGCCTTACGTCCTTCTTCATCTTCCATCTCTTTATCTGCACCATAATCTAATAGTTGCTCTACTAATCCTGCATACCCTGCATATGCTGCACGCATTAAAGCTGTACAACCATTATTATCCGCTAAGTTCACATTTGCTTTAGACACAAGCAACAAATCAATAACATCTTGTTTATAGGCAAGACATGCTTCCATTAATGCTGTTCTTCCCTTTTCATCTTTTGTATCTAGCATTAAATCACCCTTCAACATCTCTTTCACAACACGATCATGTCCCATAAAAGCTGCACGCATTAAAGCCGTTCTACCTTTTACATCTTGAATGTTTAAATCTGCTCCTGCTTCCATCAATTTTTTTACAATGGTTTTATTTCCTTTTTTCGCAGCTCCCATAAGTGCTGTTTTCCCATTGCGATCACGCTTATTTACATCTGCTCCTGCATCAATTAAAATACGCACAATATCTTTAAAATCACGTTTTGCTGCACGCATTAAGATCGTTCTACCTTCTTCGTTTTGATAGTTAATATCTAGTCCTTTCTTCATCTGTGCCACAAGCATATTCACATCGCCATTGGCACCACAATCCCACATTAGTTTCATTTCCTGGTCCATTATTTTTTTCCTCCTAACATAAAAAACGGATAATTGTAAGTACTATATACTTACTCTTATCCGTCAATAAATATGAACGCAATCGTCCCCAGTGCAGATTACAATGTCATTTACAATTTGTCTACTTACCTTTGTCATAATCATCTACACCTTTCGTACGATGCCATTATATGAAATTTGTATTTTACTGTAAACAAATTCCCTAAAACTTCTAAACTTTGGAATTTTCGGTTGTTATTTTGACCTTTTTTGCCTTTTGTATCACCTGTTTTACTGTTTCTGTATCTTCAAAGGTAAAATCAAAACGAACAGCATTAACCCCCATTTTATACAACTGTGGAATAGATGCGATTTTATCACTTATTTTATAATCGTATAAGTGCATACGACACTTATCATCATTATGCATAGGAAATAAATTATGAAACTTGTCTTTTAATGCATATGTTTTCTGACGACATAAGCGACAGTTGACTTTATCATTATCAAGCAGTGTTGCATTAATTGGACAATGTTCACTAACCATTACTTCGACACGTCCATAAACAACATATTGTGTATTACAACATTGCTCATAGTGTTTGCGATAGTTCTTTAACAATTCCTCCACCTCATCAACGCTCAATTCATGAGAAAGAGTTACAAGTGTTGCCCCATGCGTATATAAGAAGTGTAGTGTATGTGCATTATATACATTTAATGGTGTATCACTTTCAAAACACGCCAATGCGTGAATTCCTCCTATTTCTTCAATCATCGTTACCTCTTCATAAGTATGCTTTTCAATGCGTGAGCTACATAACTTCACTTTCTTTGTATGTTTATACTTATCATACAAAGCACGCTCACTTACATAAACACAATCAACTTCGTCAAGACAAGCTAACAATTGTTCTTCATTAAACACTTTTGCATGGTAATGCTGATGATATAAAGCAACTTCTTTTTCCTTTGCACACACATAAGGTAAATTTTCTCGAGGTTTTCCTTTTGTACGCAATGCATATAACTTATCTAAAGCATCACGACGCAGTTGATTGATCATCTTAACAGGAATAAACAACGCTTCCTCCATCACTATATGAATGGCATCAAGGACAAAAATAGTATCTTTAACTTTACGCAATTGTTTTTCAACTTCCTCTTTACTAGTCGCTCTTTGCATCGCCAATGCTAAAGGCTGTGTTGCATTTACACTGACATGATTTCCATCATGATCCCAGACACGCAATGCAAGTCCTTGTCCACTTTGTGCAATCACTTCCATTTCAATAGATACTCTACGCTTTATTTGCTTATATCCCTCTTGTAGTTGTTTCTCCAAAATAGGATCACTTGTTTTAACTACCTTATTTCCCTTATACACCTTTTGATGACACTCTATTTCTACACAACTTCCCTGTTTTGCTTGATTTACTAATAAGCCATTCACATACAATCGGTTGACTTTAAAACCAAAGTCCTCATTTTTCCCTAGAATACGAATCCCATCATTTTGATGAATATCTTGTGTTAAACGCACTTTCACTTTTCCGTTTTGATAAGATAGCACCTCACCAATGTCAATCCCAATATGATTAGGTCGATATGGATTATATAAAGCACTTCCTTTTTGTTGCATTAAAAAACCACTCGTATACCCACGATGAAAAAGCGTTTTCGCTTGTTGAATCTGCAAATCGCTAATTGCTTTATCAGGGTGATCTATTTTACTGCGATATAAAGCTGTAATA
>SAAR01000018.1 GCA_009916335.1 Erysipelotrichia bacterium
AGCCATATCAGCTCCACCTAAACGTCCAGAAACAGCTGTTTTAATTCCTTTTGCTCCTGCACGCATTGTTCTTTGAATTGCTTTTTTCTGTGCTGTTCTAAATGATGCACGGTTTTCTAACTGATCAGCAATGCTTCTTGCAACAAGTTTAGCATCTAAATCTGGGTTAGCAATTTCCATTACTTTAATGTAAATGTTTTTACCGTTTGTCATTTTCACTAACTTTTTCTTTAAACCTTCTACGACTTCACCACCATTAGCACCGATAACCATACCTGGTCTAGCTGTTTTGATGATTACATCAACACGGTTTTTAGAACGTTCGATTTCTACTTTTGATACAGAAGCAGCTTTTAATTCAGCGAATAAAAATTCACGAATTTTAACGTCTTCTAATAATAAATCGGCATAATCCTTGTCAGCGTACCAACGTGATTCCCAATCACGAATAACACCAACTCTTAATCCGATAGGACTTACTTTCTGACCCATGAGCTACCTCCTAATCTCTTTCTGCCACACATACAGTAATGTGTGATGTTCTCTTATGAATTGCACTAGCGTTTCCTTTTGCACGAGGCATGAAACGTTTTAAAGTTACTCCTTCGTTAACATAACATGAGCTAACGTAAAGTTTTTCTTCATTTAAATCATTGTTGTTTACTGCATTTGCTACTGCAGAGTTTAACACCTTTCCAATCGCTTCCGCAGCGAAGTTTGGTGTAAATCTTAAGATAGCAGCTGCTTCTTCTACATCTTTCCCACGGATAAGGTCGATAACTAAACGAGCTTTTCTAGGTGGGATTCTTAATGTTTTTGCTGTTGCTTTAATTTCCATTATGATTTCCTCTCTATCTCTTAGCTTTCTTATCGTCTCCGCCGTGATCAGCGTATTTTCTAGTTGGTACGAATTCACCTAATTTGTGCCCTACCATATCTTCTGTTACATAAACAGGTAAGTGTTCTTTACCATTGTAAACGGCAAAAGTGTGTTCCACAAACTGTGGGAATATAGTTGAACGACGTGACCAAGTTTTAATCACTTCTTTTTTACCAGACGCATTTACTGCTTCAACTTTTTTCATTAAGTGATCATCACAGAAAGGTCCTTTTTTAAGACTACGACTCATTTACTTTTTTCCTCCTTTGCCTTATTTACTACGACGACGGACAATTAATTTGTCAGAAGCGTTTTTCTTTTTACGAGTAATGACACCCATAGCTTTTTTACCCCAAGGAGTCATTGGTGATTTACGTCCAATTGATGTACGTCCTTCCCCACCACCATGAGGGTGATCATTAGGGTTCATAACAGAACCACGAACAGTAGGTCTAATTCCTTTCCATCTAGTTCTACCAGCTTTACCGATATTTACTAATGAATGGTCTTCATTTCCTACAACTCCGATTGTCGCACGACAGTTAGCTAATACTTTTCTAACTTCTCCACTTGATAAACGAATAGTTACATATTTATCTTCAACCCCTAAGATTTGTGCTGAACATCCTGCACTTCTTGCCATCTGTCCACCTTTTCCAGGTTTTAATTCCACATTGTGAATAACACTACCTTCAGGAATATCTTTTAATTCAAGAGCGTTACCAACTTTAATATCAGCACCTTCTCCTGATTGCACTTTTGCTCCAACGCTTAAACCTTTTGGTGCTAAGATATATCTCTTTTCACCATCAGCATAGTTTAACAATGCAATGTTTGCAGATCTGTTTGGATCGTATTCAATTGTTGCAACTGTTGCTGGAATACCATCTTTATTTCTTTTGAAGTCGATAATACGGTACTGACGTTTATGTCCTCCACCTTTATGGCGAGTAGTGATACGTCCGTTGTTATTACGACCAGCATTTTTACTTAATGATTCAGTCAATGAACGTTCTGGCTTACTAGCAGTAATTTCATCGAATGTTAAAGTTGTCATACCACGACGTCCAGGTGTGGTTGGCTTATACTTTTTAATACCCATTGTAATTTTTCCTCCTAACGCATTTTATACGAGAAATAGCGTGAATCTTCTCGACTATTTGAATTATTCTCCAAATAGATTAATGTCTTGTCCTTTTGCAATCTTAACAATTGCTTTACGAACAGCACTTGTTTTCCCAACGTATTTACCCATTCTCTTTGTTTTAGGTTTTACGTTTAGAATGTTAACTTTTTCAACTTTTACATTGAAAATTTCTTCAACAGCTTGTTTAACTTCTGTTTTGTTAGTTCCTTTCGCAACTTCAAATGTTACTTTGTTGTCTGCGTCCATACATTTCATCGTTTTTTCTGTAATGATTGGACGAATGATAATGTCTCTAGCCTTACTCATTATCCAAGTACCTCCTCAACCATTTTCACAGCACTTTCAGTGAAAACAATTTTGTTTGCATTTACAATATCGTAAACATTGATTCCTTCTGCTAATACCATATTCATCGTAGCGATGTTTCTCATTGATAAATAAGCATTTTCGAAATCTTCTTCTGGCGAAACAACAAATAATGTTTTCTTGCTCGCTCCAATATTTTCGATAATTTTATTGAAATCTTTTGTTTTTGGTGCAGCTAAATCAAATTTATCCACAACAATCATATCGTTAGTAAGCACTTTTTCAGATAATACAGATTTAAGTGCTAATCTTCTAACTTTTTTGTTTAATGAATATTTGTAACTTCTAGGAGTTGGTCCAAATACTGTTCCCCCTCCACGCCACTGTGTAGCTCTAATAGAACCTTGACGAGCACGACCAGTACCTTTTTGTCTGAATGGCTTACGACCACCACCACGCACTTCTGTACGAGTCTTAGTATCGTGAGTACCCTGACGTTTAGAGGCCTGTTGCATAACAATTGCGTCGAAGATTACTTGTTGGTTTGGTTCAACTGCGAATACCTCAGGCTTTAAAGTAATCTCTTTTACTTTTTTTCCTTCTTGGTTAATAACTGTTAAGTTCGCCATCTTCTTATTCCTCCTCAGTTGCAGCTTCTGTTGATGAGTAATCAACTAATGTCTTAGCTCCACCTTTAGCTTTGCTAGTTTTCACTGCAGATTTTACCATTACTAATCCTTTTTTAGGACCAGGAACGTTTCCTTTAATTAACAAGTAGTTGTTTTCTACATCTACTTTGATAATTTCTAAGTTCTGGTTTGTCGTTGTGTATCCACCTTCTTGACCAGCCATTACTGTTCCTTTCGAGATTTTACCAGCTCTTGATGTAATCCCGATTGTAGCTAATGACCCAATGTGTCTATGGTGCATAGAACCATGTGATTTAGGACCAATTTTCGCATTGTTTCTAACCACTGTTCCCATAAATCCTTTACCTTTTGAAGTTCCTTGAACATCAACCATGTCCCCTGCTTCAAAAATATCAACTTTCACTTCATCTCCAAGTGAAACATTTAATTCATTTCCTCTGATTTCTTTCGCAAATTTCTTAGGAGCTGTGTTTGCTTTTGCTGCATGACCTTTACTAGCCTTAGTAGCTCTGCGTTCTTTCACATCTTCAAATCCTAATTGAACTGCTTCGTAACCATCGTTATCTACTGTTTTAACTTGTAATACAGTATTTGGTGTAGCTTCCACTACAGTAACAGGAATTAACACTCCATCTTCTGTGAAGACCTGAGTCATCCCGATTTTACGTCCTAATATACCTTTCATGTTTACACCTCCTATAACTTGATCTCGATGTCAACACCACTAGGTAATTCTAAACGACTTAATGCGTCGATAGTTTCTGCACTAGGGCCAACAATTTCAATTAAACGTTTGTGTGTTCTAATTTCAAATTGTTCACGAGAATCCTTATATTTGTGTACCGCACGCAGAATTGTAACAACCTGCTTTTCAGTTGGTAATGGTACTGGACCAACAATCTTTTTAGCACCGTGAGCTTGTGCTGATTCCACGATCTTTTCTGCTGATGCATCTAAAGTTCTGTGTTCATACGCTTTTAATCTAATACGTACGCTATTTTTTGCCATGATAAATCTCCTTTCATCTATAATGATTTATAGACTCGCTCGATGCGAATTCCCCAACCCACTTCCATGACAACGTTTATCAGTGTGTCAGCAACCTCGCACGTCTATGCGGTCGTGATGATATTTTAACACATACACCCTTGTTGTACAAGAGCTTTTTTCACTTTTTTTCATTTTCTTAAAAATGGCTAAAAACACGATAAAGACGAGGCTTTTTTAAACAATCGTCCAGCTCTTTTAAAAGGGAAAAACACTTTGTTTCATCAATCTACCATTGTATTTTTCAAAATGAATAAACGGATCTTTTTATTGCTTTTTACAGCTAAAACCTGTTTTTTTATATCATCATCGTTATTATCACTAGATTATCTTGCTCATTTTTTACACGTTTTTTCCCCATGTAAAATGATTATATCCATTTACCCTACATGCATAAAAGCAATGCATAGGCACATAATCTTTTCTTTTTTTCACTGTCTAATCGTGCTAAAATAAAAATAGAAATGTTATACATAAAGGAGATATTATGAGAGGAATCTATTCATCACTAAGCGACATTAGAAGAAAAGTATTTGTAGAGGTGGCAAAATTAGCCTATGAAGGAAACGATTATTCACGCATTGAAACCTTACCTTATAAAATTATACCAGGAGAAATCGCTACCTATCGAGATAGCGTATTCATGGAGCGAGCCATTGTTGGTGAACGTATTCGTTTAACTATGGGTTTACCCCTACGCCCAGCAAATCGCCCTGCTCCTATTTCTGAAGGTATTGAGGACAGTATTAAAGCAGAAAAGTATTATGAACCACCATTAATTAATATTATTAATTTTGCCTGCAATTCTTGTGCAGAAAAACGCATTACTATTTCTGATGGTTGTCAAGGTTGTTTAGCACACCCTTGTCATGAAGTATGCCCTAAAGATGCGATTTACTTTGAAAATGGGAAAGCCCACATTGATCAAGAAAAATGCATTCAATGTGGAAGATGTAAAGACGCTTGCCCTTATGAAGCAATTTTAAAGCAGGAACGCCCTTGTGCAAAAGCTTGTGGAATGGACGCTATTGAATCTGATGAATATGGTCGTGCGAAAATCAATTACGATAAATGTGTATCTTGTGGTATGTGCTTGGTAAGTTGTCCTTTTGGGGCGATTGCTGATAAAAGTCAAATTTTCCAATTAATTCAAGCGATTAATGAAGGCGATGAAATCATTGCTGCGATTGCTCCTGCTTTTGTTGGACAATTCGGCATGCAGGCAACCCCTGCAAAAATTAAACAAGCCATGAAACAATTAGGTTTTGCAGACACTAAAGAGGTAGCGATTGGTGCTGATTTATGTACGATTGAAGAAGCCGAAGATTTCATTAAAAATGTCCCAGACAAACAACCATTCATGGCAACCTCTTGTTGTCCTTCATGGTCAATGATGGCAAAAAAATTATTCCCTGAGTTTAAATCCTATATTTCTATGGCATTAACACCGATGGTATTGACAGCTCGTTTAATGAAAGAAGAACATCCAAACGCAAAAGTTGTTTTCATCGGACCATGTGCCGCTAAAAAACTAGAGGCATCTCGTAAATCCGTACGCAGTGAAGTAGATTTCGTTTTAACCTTTGAAGAATTAGCAGGTATGTTTGAAGCAAAGGGCATTGATTTTGCAAAAATGGAAGGCGAAGAGGATCCATTTACGATTGCTAGTGGTGATGGTCGAGGCTTTGCCATCAGCAATGGTGTCGCGAATGCAGTAGTCAACTGTATCAAGCAAAAATATCCTGAACGTGAAATCAAAACGATGTCAGCACAAGGCTTACGCAATTGTAAACAAATGTTACAAGTGGCAAAAACAGGCAAGTATGATGGGTATTTATTAGAGGGTATGGGTTGTCCTGGTGGCTGTGTCGCTGGAGCTGGTACCTTACAATCCATTGTCAAATCCACTGCATTAGTAAATAAATACAAAAATGACAGTAACTTAAAGAACGCTGAAGATAATCAATATAAAGATCGCTTAGATGAATTAGTGCATAAATTTGACTAATATTAAAAAAAGGAAATGAAAGACACGTTGCACATCGTGAACTTCATTTCCTATCTTTTTATTTATTCATATATGGTTTTAAATACTTGTGAAGTAGTGGCACCAACACTAAACCTAATAGTAAAGTTGGAATCATGTACGAAGCCTGATAAAGAATACTTCCCCAAAGATCCACACCCCAAATAACAACACCAGAAATGGTACTGCAAATAAAACGTACGCCATTTGTGAATAGAACTCCTGTATAAAAATATGCAAAATTTGGTAATAAACAAGCAATTCCATAAACACTGAAAGCCAAGAAATAATCTAACAAGAACCCGATTAAATCAGGTGTATACATCGGTCCAGTAATAAACTGCAAGAAAACCGATAATACAGAAACAAGCAACCCTTTTTGCCAACCTAAATGATAACTTGCCATTAAAAGAGCAATCGTAGAAACGCCTAATGAACCTCCATTTGGCATCTGGAAAACAGGTAATGCATTGATGAATACATCAAGCACAATAAATAAGGCAATATAAAATGCCATCAATACTAGATCTTTAGTTTTAAAATTTTTCATAAAAAAACACCTCCATGAGGCGCAGCAAGTTACTTATCGTTAAAAATAAGTGTAGACTCCCTACGCTAGTACTAACTAGATCAGGTCATGAGGGACCGGTAAATTACACATCTCAGCTTCTTCATAGTAATATAAAGCAAGCGCCCCTGTCTTGACTTATTTATTATAGGATAATCACTTATAAATTACAAGTTCTTTCGTTCTCCTATTCCTCTTTTTTCTCTAATACTTTTTCATTCTTTGTTTCACACATTCAATAAAGACATCATCATCAATTAATATCTTACGATTCATTTCCGCATCGCAATCACTTTCAATCAAACGTACATAAACACCATTTTTACCAAATACCTGACGTGTTAACTGTTCGCCCATCAATAGAAAGAAACCACTCACATGCAAAGGAATACGTTTATCGACTTCTGGTAAAGGATCATTGAGTTTCATTACATACAGATTCGCAAAATTCATTTTTCTTATTGTTTCTACTAAATTATTACTTTTTAATTGTGGGAATACTAATAAATTTTGTCCTTTTGGTAAGTAATGTAATAACACAGCCTCTAATAATTGTTGATCAAACAATAATGGAGCAATGGTTTCATTAGGAATGATCATTTTCATCTGTTCATAGTATTGCCCTTCTTCAAACAGCATCGGCTGATAGATTACCTCTTTAATCTTCAACAACTTTAACGTTTTACTCAGTTTCTCTAATGAAATAATACGATTCATCTCTTCAAAATAATTATATTCCTTTAATGCGTCTTCATCTAAATACGCAAAATATTCGCCTCGATCACTTAAATCTACTTTCTTGATAAACTTTAAAATAGATGTATACATTTCATTTTTCTTTACCCCATGAAACACAAAAACACTCGCTTTATTAAACTGAATACATTCCGTATAAAAACGTAGTTCCTCTAAACTAGCACTTAATAAATCTTCTAGTAAATATTTTCTTTCGATATTGTGTTCCATAATGTAATCACGAATAATCCCTAGATAATGTAATTTTGATTGATAACGCTCTTCATAAACCATGCGTATATCATCAAACACTGTTTTAGAAAACGCAGGGTATTTACCTGATGTAGATAAAGCAATGGTTAAATCATCATAGCTTTCAAACTTCATTGCTTCATAGACAGCTTCTTCATCGTGATGAACACTCGCACTAATGATTCCTAATTGATTCGCATCTTTCACAATTTGATGATTAAGCACACTGCATTGTGTTGCACCGTAAACCATAAAATAGCCTTGCAAATCACAACGTTCATACTCCTTTACTATTTTTTTAATGGCAAGCTTGTCAAAGGAAGGCAAAAAACGAGTTGCTATACAAACAACTTTCGCCTCATCTTCTAAAAACTCACATGCTTTTCGATAGGCAAAAACATCTCCTCCAACTATGAGTATCTCCTTGTTTTTAAAATTTAATTTTCCACAGCTCATAAACGCCTCGTTTCTCCACCCAACTTATTAATAAGTTCATTATAAAGTGAATTGCATAGACAGTAAAGAAGAATACACACTTTCTATCATAGGATAAAATTTCGCAAAACAAAAAGAACATGATTGCTCACGTTCTTTTAAAGTTTAATCTATGATTAATTATTTAATAATTTCAGTAACGTTTCCAGCACCAACTGTACGTCCACCTTCACGAATTGAGAACTTAGTTCCGTTTTCGATAGCGATTGGAGCGATTAGTTCAACTTCCATAACAACGTTATCACCAGGCATAACCATTTCAGTACCTTCTGGTAAAGTGATTACTCCAGTAACGTCAGTTGTTCTGAAGTAGAACTGAGGACGGTAGTTAGAAACGAATGGTGTATGACGTCCACCTTCTTCTTTAGTTAATACATAAACTTGTGCTTTGAAGTTAGTGTGTGGTGTTACACTTCCAGGTTTACATAAAATCTGTCCACGAACGATTTCATCACGAGAAACCCCACGTAATAATGCACCAATGTTATCTCCAGCTTCAGCGAAGTCTAATAACTTACGGAACATTTCGATTCCAGTAACAACTGTTTTCTTAGTTTCTTTAATACCAACGATTTCAACTTCTTCGTTTAAGTTTAATACTCCACGTTCAACACGTCCAGTAGCAACTGTACCACGACCTGTGATTGTGAATACGTCTTCTACAGACATTAAGAATGGTTTGTCGTTTTCACGAGCTGGATCTGGAATGTAAGCATCAACAGCGTCCATTAATTCGTGGATTGCACCAACCCATTTTTCTTCTCCGTTAAGAGCACCTAACGCAGAACCACGGATAACTGGAGCGTTATCTCCATCAAATCCATATTCGTTTAATAATTCACGAACTTCCATTTCAACTAAGTCAATTAATTCTTCATCATCAACCATGTCGCATTTGTTTAAGAATACAACGATTTTTTCAACTCCTACCTGAGAAGCTAATAAGATGTGTTCACGAGTCTGAGGCATAGGACCATCTGTAGCAGCAACTACGATGATAGCTCCATCCATCTGAGCAGCACCTGTAATCATGTTTTTAACGTAGTCAGCATGTCCTGGGCAGTCTACATGAGCGTAGTGACGGTTTGCAGTTTGGTATTCAACGTGAGCTGTATTAATTGTAATACCACGTTCTTTTTCTTCTGGAGCACCATCAATCTGGTCATAAGCCTGAGCTTCTGCCTGTCCATTTGCAGCTAATACGTTAGTAATTGCAGCAGTTAATGTAGTTTTCCCATGGTCAACGTGACCAATTGTACCAATATTAACATGCGTTTTCGATCTGTCGAACTTTTCTTTTGCCATTTTTAAATTTCCTCCTAATATGAGCCTTATATGTTTTGGCTGTACATTTAATATTTTAATTCAAATTGATTATAAAAGCAACACTTTATAGCTAATTTATTAAGCTCCAACTCTCTCTTTCATAATCTTTTCAGAAATACTCTTAGGCACTTCTGAGTAGTGGTCAAATTTCATAGAGTAGTTTCCACGTCCCTGTGTAAATCCACGAAGGTCAGTTACATATCCAAACATTTCTGAAAGTGGAATCATTGCTCTTACGATAATTGCATTTCCTCTTTCTTCCTGTCCTTCAATCATACCACGACGAGAACTAACATCTCCCATTACAGAACCTAAGTATTCACTTGGTGCTGTTACTTCAACACACATAATTGGTTCAAGAATCACTGGCTTACATTTTTTAGCAGCTTCTTTAAGTGCCATAGAGGCAGCAATCTTATATGCCATTTCACTTGAATCGACATCATGGTAAGAACCATCGAATAATGTAGCTTTAATATCCACTACTTCATATCCAGCAACCATACCATTTTTAAGTGCAGCTTCTGTTCCTTCACCGATGGCTTTAATGTATTCTCTAGGAACACTTCCACCAACTGTTTTATCTTCAAAGACAAATCCAGCACCTTCTTCATTTGGTTCAAATTTGATCCAAACATGTCCATACTGTCCACGTCCACCTGATTGTTTAATGTATTTACCTTCACATTCAGCAGCCTGACGGATTGTTTCACGATAAGATACCTGAGGAGCACCAATATTTGCTTCTACTTTAAATTCTCTTCTCATACGGTCAACAATAATATCTAAGTGAAGTTCCCCAACACCTGCGATAATTGTTTGTCCAGTTTCTTCATCTGTATATGTTTTGAAAGTTGGATCTTCTTCTGCTAATTTTGCTAAAGCTAATCCCATCTTATCCTGATCACCTTTTGATTTAGGTTCTACTGCAACACGAATCACTGGTTCAGGGAATTCCATTGATTCAAGAATAACTGGATTCTTTTCATCACATAATGTATCTCCTGTTGTTGTATCTTTAAGACCTACTGCAGCAGCAATATCTCCTGAGAATACTTCCGTAATTTCTTTTCTTTCGTTTGCATGCATCTGTAAGATACGTCCAAAACGTTCTTTCTTACCTTTTGTTGAGTTTAATACATAAGTACCAGCACTTGCTGTACCTGAATAAACTCTGAAGTAAGATAATTTACCAACAAATGGATCCGTCATAATCTTGAACGCTAACGCTGAGAAAGGTTCATCATCACTTGAATGACGTTCTGTTTCTTCACCATCTGGTGTTGTTCCTTTAATAGAAGGAACATCAGTAGGTGCTGGTAAGTATGCAATGACTGCATCTAACATTAACTGAACACCTTTGTTTTTATAAGCACTACCACACATAACTGGGAAGAATTCACCAGTACATGTTGCTGTACGAATTGCAGCTTTGATCTGATCGATAGAAGGTTCTTCTCCTTCTAATACCATCATCATTAAATCTTCATCAAAATCTGCAAGAACTTCAATTAGTTCTGCACGTTTTGTTTCCATTTTATCAACTAAGTATTCTGGAACTGGGATTTCAACTACGTTAACCCCTAATTCACCTTCAAAGTCATATGCTTTTCTTTCAATAATATCAACAATTCCTTCAAATTGTTGTTCAGCACCAATTGGTAATTGAATAGGAGCACTCTTAGCACCTAAACGATCAATAATTGTCTGACAAGACATATCGAAGTCAGCCCCAGTTGCATCCATTTTATTACAGAATACAACACGAGGTACACCATAAGCACTAGCCTGACGCCAAACTGTTTCTGTTTGTGGTTCAACTCCTGCTTTTGCATCTAATACAGTAACTGCACCATCTAATACACGCAATGAACGTTCTACTTCTACTGTGAAGTCAACGTGTCCTGGAGTATCGATAATGTTAACTCTGTATCCTTTCCAAGCTGCTGTTGTTGCAGCGGAAGTAATTGTAATTCCACGTTCCTGTTCCTGAGCCATCCAGTCCATTGTACTAGCTCCATCATGAGTTTCCCCAATTTTATGGTTAACTCCTGTATAGTAAAGGATACGTTCTGTTGTTGTAGTTTTACCAGCATCAATATGTGCCATGATACCGATATTACGAGTGTGGACTAAATCATATTCACGAGCCATAGTCTACAATCCTCCTACCAACGATAGTGAGCAAATGCTTTATTTGCTTCAGCCATTTTATGAATATCTTCACGCTTCTTAACAGAAGCTCCATTTCCAGCAGCTGCGTCCATAATTTCAGCAGCTAATCTTTGTTCCATTGTTTTTTCGTTTCTTAAACGAGCATAGTTTACGATCCAACGTAATCCTAATGTTAAACGTCTTTCCTGAGAAACTTCTACTGGAACTTGGTAGTTACTACCACCAACACGTCTAGCTTTAAGTTCTAACATTGGCATAACGTTTTCTAAAGCCTCTTCGAAAACTTCCATCGGTTTTCTTTCTGTTTTTACTTCAATAATATCAAATGCGTTGTAAAGAATAGTCTGTGCAACTCCTCTTTTCCCATCAATCATAATTTTATTGATTAAACGAGTAACTAGTTTAGAGTTATAAATAGGATCTACTAATACATCACGCTTTGCAATATGACCTTTTCTTGGCATATTAAATTCCTCCTTTCAATCGTACTTTTTATTTCTTAGGTTTTTTAGTTCCGTATAGAGAACGAGATTGGTTACGTTCATTTACTCCAGCACAGTCTAATGTACCACGAATAATATGGTAACGTACCCCTGGTAAATCCTTAACACGTCCTCCACGAATTAATACAACACTATGTTCCTGTAAGTTGTGTCCAATTCCTGGAATGTAAGCAGTAACTTCCATACCGTTACTTAAACGTACTCTGGCATACTTTCTTAAAGCTGAGTTTGGTTTCTTTGGTGTCATTGTACCAACACGAGTACAAACTCCTCTTTTCTGTGGTGAACTAATGCTAGTAGGACGACTCTTTAATGAGTTATATCCTCTATTTAAAGCTGGTGATTTACTCATCCATACTTTATCTGTACGACCTTTTCTTACTAATTGGTTAATTGTAGGCATACAATATTTCCTCCTTTCAAATATTAACACACATTTCCGGGTGTGTCATACTATCGCTTAATTAATGTCCCTCATTTTGAGGAACTCATTTCGCTAGCCCATACATCATAATATAGGTTGTCTTTTCTGTCAATACAAAATTTAATTTTTTACACTTTTTATTCGTTTACTTTCCCTTGCCCTTTGTCGTATAATACTATTAAACATTCGGGAGGGATTTATTTATGATGGATAGAATGACATTAAAAGAATATGCAAAACAAAAAGTACAAGGAAAACGTGTGGAAATATGGAAAGCATTGATCTTTACCTTTTTAGGTAGTATGGTGGTTAGCTTTTTCTTACCAGCGATAGATACAGATGCTTTAAACACGAATTACAATGTGCCATCTGTTTTTATAGATTTTATGCGTACTACATTAATTGCTTCATTAATTTCTACGTTTTTATTACAACCACTAACTTATGGTGTGAACCAATACTTAATGGACTTCGATAAAGACAAGCATGAAAATGATACGATTTTCGCTTCTTATAAAAGCATCATTAAAATTTTCGTACTCACTGTTTTTATCGGTATTGTAACACAATGTTTTTCTTTGATTGGTGTAGCACTTACAATTATTTTTCTGCTAATGAACCTAAATGACTTAGCACTCAATCTTGCTTTACCACTCATCTTTATCGGTAGCTTTGCTTCGCTTTATTTATCTTACTGTTTTAGAGCCGTTCCTTATATCTTTAATGAAAACAAAGAGAAAAGCATTATGGAAATTATGGCGTTAAGTAACAAGATGATGAAAGGTCATAAATTTGACTTTTTCATTTTAGAACTAAGCTTTATCGGGTGGTTTATCATTGGTACCTTTACATGTGGAATTGCATTTATCTGGATATTACCTTATTTTTCATTTACGTTAGCTAAGTATTTCCTTGATTTAAAAGAAAGCTTCTATGGTATTACAACCGATGCAGTTGATGCAGAAGTCATCGAGGAAGAGGATTCATCAACGATCCATTAACCCATATAAAAGACAAGCTCATTCACTCTTTAGTGATAGCAAGCTTGTCTTTTTTACTGAATTCCACATAAACTATCTAAAAAATCTATTTTCCCATAATGAACATTCACTAACTGACGAATCCCAAGTGAGGGAAACAACAAATGTGTATCCATATTATAATGAATAGATGTTAGATAAGCCGCATCTATTTCCATTAATAAATCGCCTTTTTTAATGGTTTGCCCATCTTGCACTTTTACATCAAAACCATCTCCACACAGTTTTTCGCTTTCTATTCCAATATGGATTACAAATGCAAGCCCTTCATTACTTCTTAAAATAATGGCATGCTTTGTGGCAAAGACAATCACAACCTTGCCATCAAAAGGGGCGATAATACGATTAGAAGTAGGGGTTAATAGTACACCATCTCCCGATAATTTATTCGCAAAGGCTTCATCTTTACTTTCACTTAAAGGTTTGACTTCCCCTTGCATACATGATTCTATGATTATTTTTTCCATACCATTATTTTAACAGATTTTACTTTTTAAATAAATGGACAATCGTTTATCATAAACTCTATCTTAATATAGCATATTATAAAGTATTTTTATGGCATCATTTTAACAACAATTATAATCACAATAATAGCAAGAATAATCATTGATAAAACGATACGCCCTTTTGCGAAGGATTGATTATCTTTGTTTAATTGATTCATTTTATCTTCAAATTTTTGATCTTTCATATTATTCCTTCCTCTCTATCAAGTTTATTTTAAAATTTTAATATCATATGGTTCTCCTTCTTCAACGCTTAGTATTATTTCACTATTATCCTCATTAACTGAAAATGGTCTACCAGCATCACTCGTCTTATATTTAAAAGTATAGTCAATTCTATCTGTATAAAAACCCATTGCATTTCTACTCAATGTGACAACATATGTTGCTGTATTTCCAGAATAGCTTCTACTTTTTTTGGGTAGGAATTATGCTACATGCACCTCCAATTACAGATGAAGTACAAGTGGAATTGCTAAATGCTAAATCAGAAATTGCAGAAATTGTACTTCCACTATACGTTAATCCAGCAGAAGCATTAAAAGAATACCTCATCATATTATTAGTACAAAATGCACCACTTGCAGATTTTGTAATCAATTTTCTTGAAGATGCGTTAATTCCAACTAATGTCAACGAAATAGTAAGAACAGCCGTAAATAATACCAATACACGTTTCCAATTTTCTTTTTTTAAATTTTTTAATAATATATTTTTTCTCCTCTCTTTCTTTTTTCTTTTAATCTTTTTAGGTTTGTAGCATCTTCTAATTGACATGCTCTCCTCACTATAATTTCCCTAACGAACCAATAATCTACTCACCTTATTTCCATTTCACATATTACTTTTATCCCCTCCCCCTCTTTCTAAAAATATTAATATAATGACCTCCATGGCAGTCATCTATATAACACTATATATTTATATTTTAAATACAAGATTAATATTTATAATTGTATAATTACTAATAACAAACTACTCATTTATTTTTGTTTTAAATTATATCCAATATGATTATTAAATCAAATACTACTAGTAGAACATTTTTCTTATGCATATTTATTGCTATCATTAATTCATTTATTCAAACTACCAAAAAATCAAATTACGTCATGATAAATGCACGATACTTTTTCTATTTAATCTGTTTCTTTATGTGCAAAATATATCATACTAATTAAAAATAAACAATTACTTATGTATAACATACAGAAATTATGCATAACTTGCAGAGAAAAAGAGTAAAATTGGAAGATGCGATTAAATCTATACAAAAAAACTCTAATGCCTATATGGACTATTTTTGACTAATCATAATATCAACCACAAAATTTTTATCTTGTGTAATTGCTAATACTCCATCATATTTTAAGTGATTTCTAACTCAATCCATGATTGATACTATCCTGTTTATCTGTTTTTAACCCTCTTTAAAAAATTTCTCTATTTCATTCATAAAGCATAAGAAAAAAGCCTATCCATTTTCATGAATAGACTCTTATTACCATGTTTTTTCAGATTTTCTTATTTTAATTGTTGTAATTTCGGGCAATTTACGATATTGATATAATATATTTTTAATTTGTTCTTATTTCAATACCTTTATTATAAATTAGAGAGTTATATCAACCCGCAGTAATTTATACCACAGAGATTGTATACCCTACGTTATTTCAGATTCCTAACAATTTTAGAAATCAAAAAACTAATTAATCTTCTGTAATCACTAGAATAGATTTATGTTTTTATTTAGCATTAACCAATTTTGTTATACCTAATCTCAGATACAGAGGAAAACAAAAGATAAATAATAATGTATCAATACAAAAAACAATAATTTGCATAAAAACAACTAAATAAACTGTTTTAAAATTTGGCATAACATTATTTAATAAAAGTCCAAAAAGCATACCTAAGAATAAGATAATTGCTACCTGTAGATAAGGTCTTTTATATGCTTTATTCATACATATTCCACAATTTTGGCATCTAACTTTCCTAAATGTAACAGTATCTCTATATGGCAATTCTTTAACACATTTAGTACATTTTATATACATACAACCTCCTTTTCTGATTAACTTAATAAATAGGGATATTGATTTTGAGCTAGTTTACAAGCGTATGGTGCAACTCCCTCGATATTACCAACAACTGCTCCAGCTGGTGAAACACTTTTATAAAATCCAATAATAGCCCCTGTTATTGCAGTAAGTACCAAATCTGTTACACTTCCATCTATAACTAGTTTTTTAATTGTGCTGAACTTGTAAGAATCCACTCGGATCCTGCTCTTGTAAGTGAAAAAGTATTTGTCAATGATCCAATATCTTCAAAATATAAAATTCTAGTTCTTAAATTAGTTGATGGATCAATTAAATAAACCTTGTCATTATCATTCGATTCAAACGTGTAACTTAATGCATTATTTTCATAAACTTCAATTGTATTAATCTTTGAATCTAAATTAGTAGTTACTTTATATTTGTTGCCCTGACTATCTGTAAACTCTTCTACATAATAATTTAATGATTTTTTATTTGCTTTTATAGGTAATCCAGCTAACAATGAGAATGCAATAGCAACACTAACACATATTATCACAATTTTTCATATTTTTTCCCTACCTTAATTATAAAATCAAACCAGTTTAATTTATATATAGAGCATATCATCTTCTTTTTTTTATGTCAAATTTCACTTCAGGAAAAATAATTAATTTGCGAATAGAATATGATAATGTCTCAATGTGTCTAAGTTGAAAACGTCCTGCATGAAGAACATTTAAAAAATATGTTTTATGATGTAACCTCATTTTATTGGGAGATTATGTAATGAAAAAGGTTGACATACAGAGCTCCAGCACAAAACGAAAAAATTAAAGCTATAATGTGGTCGTTTTTAATATCTATGTGAACTATTTTTTGCTAATCATATCTAACCACAATCCATTATTAAACTTCCACTTATAAAGTTAGCTCTACTTTATTCATAAAAGAAAAAAGCCTATCCATTTTCATGAATAGACTCTTATTTGATTAATCAAGTACTGCTTCTTCAACACTTAATTCTTCATTTGCGACAATTTCATCAATAATTTCATCTTCAATTGCCGCATTTGCTTCTTTAGGAACAAACTTCATCATTGGATCACTTTCTTCATCACGATGGTTTGCTGCATCACGTTTTGCACGTAATTCCTCAGCTACCTCATAAATCTGTTTTGTTGATTCACGATTTACATCAAGTCCTGTTCCAGCTGGAATCATCTTACCGATAATTACATTTTCCTTAAGCCCGATCAAGTGATCTTCTTTTCCCTTGATTGCAGCATCTGTTAATACTTTTGTTGTTTCCTGGAATGATGCAGCAGATAAGAATGAATCTGTTTCTACTGATGCTTTTGAAATACCAAGTAATACAGGTGAGAATGTTGCTGGTTTACCACCACTCAACAATGCTGATCTGTTAATCTTCGTAATTTCTGTTAAGGAAATCTGAACACCTGGATTTAATCCTGTATCATTTCCTTCAAGAACAACTACTTTACGCATCATCTGACGTACCATTACCTCGATATGTTTATCGGAAATATCAATACCTTGTGATGCATAAACTTTCTTCACTTCTTTTAAGATATATTTCTGTACTTCTTTTACACCTGCAACTTCTAATAGTTCCTTAGGTGCAACTGTACCTTCTGTAATCTTATCTCCAGCCGTTAATTCACTACCTACCTTCAACCATGTACGGATTGTTTGTGTAGGAGCAATTTTATGTGCGATACTTTCTGTTTCATTAGTAATGATTACTTCTGTACCATTCACACCTTCTAACTGATTAATCTCCGTAATTGTTCCAGTGATTTTTGCTAACGTACTTGCTCCCTTAGGTGTACGAGCTTCAAACAATTCTTCTACACGAGGTAACCCCTGTGTAATATCTCCACCACCTGCAGTGGCAACTCCACCTGTATGGAATGTACGCATTGTAAGCTGAGTACCTGGCTCACCAATCGACTGAGCAGCCATAATACCAACAGACTCTCCTGTTTCTACTTCTTTACCAGTAGCCATGTTACGTCCATAACATTTCTTACATACACCATGAATAGAACGACAAGTAAAGGCACTTCTAATATACATACCTTTCACACCAGCATCAACGATTCTTTGTGCTATTTCTTCGTCCATAAATGTATCTGCATCTACGAGCATTTCATTTGTTGTTGGGTGGTATACAGCATCTTTAGAATAACGACCAACTAAACGATCATATAAACTTTCAACAACTTGATCCTGTTTACGATCACGAATTTCTTCAACCCAGAATCCTTTGTCAGTTCCACAATCATCTTCTCTAACAACAACATCTTGTGCAACATCAACTAAACGACGTGTTAAATATCCAGACTCTGCTGTTTTTAAAGCCGTATCCGTTAACCCTTTACGCACACCATGTGTTGAGATAAAGAACTCAGATACATTTAATCCTTCTCTAAAACATGAATAAATAGGTACTTCGATTACTGATGGTTGATACCCTTTCGCTGATTTTGACTGCGAAGGTTTTGCCATTAATCCACGCATACCTGCTAACTGTGTAAAGTTGGAATCATTACCACGAGCTCCTGAAGTCGCCATCATATTGATTGGGTTCTTACGAGCAATCTCTGCTTTAAATTCTGCTAGAATATCTTTTTTAACATCATCCCAAAGTTTATTTAAATGACGTTCCCATTCTTGCATTGTTAATTTACCTTTATTACGCAAACGCATTAACTCAGCAGCTTTTTCTTTTCCATAATTTACATGTTCTTCTTTATGAGGAGCAACCTCAATATCTGCTAAAGATACCGTAACTCCTGCCACCGTAGAATATTTAAATCCATTATTTTTAATTTCATCAAGGATTTCACTTGTTTGTTCAGTGTTATAACATTTGAACACTTGTCCAATGACTAATCCTAAATCTTTTTTCTTCATTGCCCCAACAATTGGCATTTCTTTAATCGCTGTCTTAATATCACTTCCCATAGGTAAGAAGTAACGTTCAGGTGTAGCATTAAAGTTTTCCTCACTTACCTCATTAATATAAGGGAAGTCGCTTGGGAAAATTTGGTTAAAGATTACCTTACCAACCGTTGTTACTAAATACGATTCATTTTGTTTTGCAGTGAAACCATCTTTGTTTAGGGTTTTTGCTAATAGAGCAATTCTTGTATGAAGGTGTACTTGTTTTGTATCATAAGCCATTAAGACTTCATTGATATTACGATATACATGTCCTTCATTATCTCCATAAGTACGCCATAATTTTGCTTCTTCATGGCAACCTAAACGTTCGTAGTTATCTGCTTCTGCATAGAATTCTTCTTGTGTTTCTTCCATTGTTAAATAGAAGTTTCCCATAACCATATCCTGTCCTGGTGTTACGATTGGTTTCCCATCTTTAGGTCCAAGAATGTTTTTACTACCTAACATTAACACTAAGGCTTCTGCTCTTGCTTCCACACTTAATGGTACATGGACTGCCATCTGGTCCCCATCGAAGTCGGCATTAAACGCTCCACACACTAATGGGTGTAGACGAATCGCACGTCCTTCGACTAATTTTGGTTTAAATGCCTGAATCCCTAAACGGTGAAGTGTAGGGGCACGATTTAACAATACTGGGTGTCCTTCAATAACATCTTCAACAATATCCCAAACACGAGGGTCTAATTTATCAATCAATTTCTCAGCCGTTTTAGGATTGCTGGCAATTTCACGATTGACAATTTCATTAATCACATATGGCTTAAATAACTGAATCGCCATTTCTCTTGGAATTCCACACTGATACATCTTTAAGTCTGGTCCAACAGCAATAACGGAACGCCCTGAGAAGTCAACACGTTTTCCTAATAAGTTTTGACGGAAACGCCCTTGTTTACCTTTTAGGGAGTGAGATAGTGATTTTAATGCACGTCCCCCAGCACCTGTAATTGGTTTACTTCTACGTCCATTATCAATTAAAGCATCGACTGCTTCCTGCAACATACGTTTTTCATTTTGTACGATAATCGCAGGTGTTCCTAGCTCTAACAATTTCTTTAAACGGTTGTTACGAGTAATTACACGACGATATAAATCATTCAAATCACTTGTCGCAAAACGTCCACCATCTAATTGCAACATCGGTCTTAAATCTGGTGGTATTACGGGAAGAACCGTAAGTACCATCCATTCAGGTTTATTATCAGAGTTTCTAAAAGCGTTCACTGTATCTAAACGTTTAATTAATTTCTTACGTTTTTCTCCTTGTGCACTTTCTAAACCACTCTGAATCATCTTGTATTCTTTTTCAAGATCACAGTCCTGAAGCAATTTTAATACTGCTTCTGCCCCTGTCTTTGCTTCAAATGATCCAGGACCATATAAAGCAACATTTTCACGATATTCTTTTTCTGATAAGACACGTTTGTATTCTAAGTTTGTATCTTTAGGATCGGTTACAATCCAAGACACAAAGTATACAACTTCTTCTAACTGTTTTGGTGTTACATCTAATAGTAAACCAATACGAGAAGGGATTCCTCGTAAATACCAAATATGAGCTACTGGTGCAGCTAATTCAATATGTCCCATACGTTCACGACGAACACTTGATTTCGTAATTTCTACACCACAACGATCACATATAACCCCTTTATAACGAACCTTCTTATATTTACCACAGTAACATTCCCAATCCTTGCTTGGCCCGAAAATCTTTTCACAGAATAAACCATCTCTTTCTGGTTTTTGAGAACGATAGTTAATCGTTTCCGGTTTTTTTACTTCACCAAAAGACCAGTCTAATATTCTCTGTGGAGAAGCTAAGTTAATTTGGATTGAGGCAAAATTATTAACACTCATTAAATTTACCTCCTTCTTAATCTAATGCACTAAGTAGTGCATCCATATCATCTAATTCATCCGCTTGTTTTGATGCGTCATCAGCGATTAAAGGTTCATCTTCATCGGCAATCACATCTTTTAATTCTTCTTCTAATTCCTCTACTGCTTGATCATCTAATTTAGGACCTTGTAAACTTGCAGCGTTATCTTCTTCTGTTTTATCTAAGCGTACTTCATTTCCATCTTCATCTAACATTTTCACATCAATTGCAAGTGCTTGTAATTCATGAACAAGTACTCTAAATGATTCAGGAATCCCTGCATCAGGAATATCTTTTCCTTTAATAATCGATTCGTATGTTTTTGTACGTCCTTGAATATCATCAGATTTGATTGTTAAAATTTCCTGTAATGTATGAGCAGCACCATAAGCTTCTAATGCCCAAACTTCCATTTCCCCAAATCTTTGACCACCATTCTGTGCTTTCCCACCTAATGGCTGTTGTGTTACTAATGAGTAAGGACCAGTTGCACGAGCATGAAGTTTATCATCAACCATGTGGGCAAGTTTAATCATATACATAACCCCAACAGAGATACGTTCATCAAATGGTTCCCCTGTTCTTCCATCATAAAGAACGGTTTTACCATCTTCACTCATCTGTGCTTCGTCCATAATATCTCTTAATTCTTCATTGTTGATTCCATCGAATACAGGAGTCGCAAACTTCACACCTAATTTCTTAGCCGCAAATCCTAAATGGATTTCTAATACCTGTCCAATGTTCATACGAGAAGGCACACCGAATGGGTTCAACATAATATCAACAGATGTTCCATCTGGCATATATGGCATATCTTCAACTGGTAAAATCTTAGAGATAACCCCTTTATTACCATGACGTCCTGCCATTTTATCCCCTTCAGAAATTTTACGTTTCTGAACGATGAACACTTTTACTGTTTCATTAACTCCTGGAGGTAAATCATATCCTTCACTACGTTTGAATACACGCACACTGTGAACGATACCAGCACCACCATGAGGTACTTTCAATGAATTATCTCTTACTTCTCTTGATTTTTCACCAAAGATTGCAAGCAATAATTTTTCTTCTGGCGAAATTTCACTTTGTCCTTTTGGTGTTACTTTACCAACAAGAATATCGCCTTCTTTTACTTCTGCACCGACCATAACGATTCCCCTAGAGTCTAAGTTACGGCAAGCCGCTTCACTCGCATTAGGAATATCTCTAGTAATTTCTTCTGGTCCTAACTTTGTATCACGACAGTCAATATCATAATCTTCTATATGCACTGATGTATATACATCATCACGAACTAAACGTTCTGACATAATGATGGCATCTTCATAGTTATAACCATACCATGTCATGTAGGCAATTACTGCATTTTGTCCTAATGCTAATTCTCCATTTTGCATGGAAGGTCCATCAACGATAACATCACCTTTTTCAATTTTTTCACCCTTCGCAACAATTGGCATCTGGTTGATGCTTGTTCCCGCATTCGAGCATTCAAATTTACGAAGTTTATATTCACGTTTTCCTTCTTTTTCAGAAACAACAACTCGTGTTGCATCCACATATTCCACGATTCCATCTGCTTTCGCAACGATACCAGAACCTGAATCTTTCGCAATCACATGTTCAATTCCTGTTCCAACATATGGACTTTGTGGCTTAATTAAAGGTACTGCCTGACGTTGCATGTTCGCACCCATCAAGGCACGAGAAGCATCGTCATTTTCTAAGAATGGAATACAAGCAGTTGCCACAGATACAATCTGTTTTGGACTGACATCGGCAAGTTCTACTTGTTCACGTTTTGCTAAAATAGTTTCTCCATGTTGTCTAGCAACGACTTGTTCATTCACTAATTTACCATCAATAACCTCATTTGCCTGAGCAATAATGTAGTCTGCTTCTTCATCAGCACTTAAGTAAACGGCTTCTTCAAGCACTGTTCCATCAGCTAACACTTTACGATATGGTGTTTGGATGAAACCATATTTGTTAAGGTGTCCGTATGTAGACAAGTTATTGATCAAACCAATAAAAAAAGACA
>SAAR01000246.1 GCA_009916335.1 Erysipelotrichia bacterium
CCGCCGTATCCTCAAGTTTAAAAACTGATGTATCATGGCCTACAGCTTTACAGATGTTCAATGCCTATCAACCCGCATTTGAAACAGTCTCTCAAGAAACCCTGACTGGCGTTAGTCAAACCATCAATGGTCTAAGTTATCAAGTTGTTAGTAGTGAACAGCTACAACGTACTCGCGACGCTGTTGCAAATCAACTCAAACAATAGCACTGTAATTTAATATGGCGTGGTTAACTGCCCCAAAATGAAATGCTATTAACAGATAGTAAATTATAAACCATTTGACTTATATGACATAATATGTTATAATTAATTATAAGAAAGGTGATATAGAATTTATGGATAAAATGTATTATGCAATAGGCGAAGTCGCTAAGCAAAGTGGTCTTTCTGCAACTACACTAAACAGATGGCATAACAATGGCATGCTAGTAGCTCATCATATGTCTTCTGTTGGTAAAAAGAAGTTTTACTCACAAGAACAACTGGATAAGTTATTAAACAGACAACAGATTGAACAAAAACGCATTGTAATAGGTTATGCTCGAGTTAGTTCACATAGTCAAAAAGAAGATTTGAATCGTCAAATTGAGCTATTAGAATCATATCTAATAGCTCAAGGTGAACCGTTTACAATTATTTCTGATTTAGGTTCTGGTATGAATTTTAATAAAAAAGGTTTGATCAAATTAATACAAATGATTGAACATAACGAAGTTTCTAAAATTGTAATTACATACAAAGACCGTTTAGTTAGATTTGGTTTTGATTTATTAAAACAAATCTGTGACATACATCAAACTGAAATTGAAGTAATTAACCATACTGAGAAATCATCTGATGCGGTTGAATTATCTAATGATTTAATTGAGATTATTACAGTATTCTCAGAGAGATTATATGGTAAACGTAGTCATAAGAAAACTAAATTATTAGATGTCATGAAAGACGAGAGCCTATGACATACGTGTCTCATAAAACACGCATCTACCCAAACAAAACAACAATCAAATTACTAGATAGTTATTTTAATTATCGCAGAGCAATTTGGAATAGAGCTTTAACTGTTTGGAATGACGCGTACGATGAACATTTAATTAATGCTAACCAATCCCCTACGTGGCAATCTGTTAGAAATGAATTAGTTAGTAACAAAACTGATTATGATGTAATGTTTCCTTCTACAATATTAAAATCAACATGCAACCAATTAGGTAAAGCGTGGAAAATGTATTTTGATAAGACACTAACTAAATTTAATAGACCTGTATTTAAATCGAAAAAGAACACTAAACAATCCTTTACGGTTGAAAATGAAACAAGTCGTGTCATGATCAAAAATAATAAATTGGTTCTACCAATTAGCCGTGACTTAAAACACAAATCTTATGGTATTAGATTAGCAGAACAACCTAGATTTAAAGGTATTGTTAAGGTATTAACAATATCAAAGGATGTTACTGGTTATTATGTATCATTTATAATTAAGTTGGATGAACCTATCCCGACTATAAAAACAGGTTTGTCCGTTGGTGTCGATGCAAACATCAAACACTTTGATTCTAAAGACGGCAGTGTTAACATTTTACCTGATAGATTGCTCTCGTTATACGAAGACGTAACATATTATCAGAGAGCTTTGGCTAAAAAGAGAAGCGCTAACCACCAATTTAAGTCTAATAATTATCGTAAAGTGATAACCAAACTTCAACGTGCATATTTAGACATAAACCGAATTCAGTTAGATATTTTACATAAATATACAAAGCAGTTGGTTAAGAAATTTGATTATATTGCAATTGAAAATTTAGATGTTACTCAAATGAAAATGAATAAACGTTTAGCTAAAAATTTACACAGATCTCTGTTTGGTAAGTTTAAGGAAATGATTGTTCAAAAAGCTACTATGTACGACAAAACTGTTTATAAAGTAGATAGATTCTATCCATCAACTCAAACATGTTCTGGTTGTGGCAATATTAAAACAAACGATAGTTATGGTGGAAAACACTCACTATCTGGTGACAGTATTTATCATCAGCATCAAACTTACAGATGTTATGAATGTGGTTTAGTGATTGATCGTGATATCAATGCTTACACAAACATAGAACATAAAATGTTACAAGAACTACAAATTTAAAATTTAAAGAAAGGATAAACTGTGGGAAAGTTGCGTCCACCTATTTATTAAAATAGCTTATGATAGAACTTTATCATTTGATACGTTTCAAGAGTTAGTCAATGTGATTACCATTTTAGGATATCAGAATACTAATGTTGATGGGAATAATAACGTCAATTCAAACCTAAGATTTTAATTAATCGAGAAGTGTAAAATACTTGAATGGGTTGAATAGTCTGACGTTTAGCAACGGTATTTTAAGTATGTCCTCACCCACAAAACTCCTTACGGTAAGCACCGTTTTGAAAAGTTTCAAAAAACACGTAGTGCTAATTTTAGTATCTACTTTATTTGTATCTGGCATCGCCTATGTGTATGCTAATTACTTAGCAACACCTATGTTTAGAGCCCAAACTCAGCTTATTTCTAAAGCTTCTTCAGAAAACGGCGATATCTCAGTAGGTCAATTTCAAGTTTCAACTCAAATGTCCACAACGCTTTCACAAGTCCTTGTGAGCCCTATTATCTTGAACGAAGTGATTGACACGTTGTCACTTGGCATCTCAGCAGATGAACTTAAAAATGAACTTGTCGTGACATCAAGTGCTGCATCACAAGTATTAACGCTCACAGTTACGGACACGTCAGCAACGCGTGCAGCAGACATTGCAAATACAATGGCTGGTGTGTTCACAAAACGCGTACCCAAGTTGACCAATGTGTCAACCGTCAGCGTCCTTGCCGAAGCCGAACCTAACCAAACACCAACATCGCCTAATAAAACATTAATTGTGTCTGCTGGTGTCATCATTGGCATGGCTATGGGTATGTTACTCAGTCTAGCCCTAACCTTGTTTAGTACAAAAGTTCAATCACAATCTGATTTAGACGCGTTAGAACTCACGACTCTTGGTCAAATCAGCGTCTTTTAACTTAGAAAGGTTATCTTATCATGGCACGAAAAACCACCGCACTGCCGCAAGTTATTACTAATAAAACATCTTCAGCGTCAGAACAGTATAGAACGCTTGCAACTAATCTTAGCTTTTTAGCCCGAGATCAACACTTAAAGAGTATTTTATTTACGTCGCCTGAGGGTGGCGCTGGTAAATCCACAACTGTTGCAAATGTAGCAAGTGTTCTTGCGCTGCAAGGATTGCGAGTTCTCTGTATTGACATGGATCTTCGAAAACCCACTATCCACAAACACTTCCAACTACCTAATCGTTTTGGTGTGACCAACCATATTGTAAGCGAGGTGCCTTTTGAAGACTGTATCCAAAACGTAGCTAATATTGATAATTTGAGTGTCATGACCTCTGGTGCAATCCCACCTAATCCATCTGAAATTATCAACTCTAAAGGGATGTTTGCCTTTATTGAATCATTAAACACCGGCGATTTAGCAAACAACTTTGACATCGTATTAGTGGATGCACCCCCAATTTTAGTTGTAGGTGAAGCTAAAAGTTTGGCAACACAAATCCAAGCGGTTGTCCTTATCACCCGACTCAATCAAACGCGAAAAGCTGAAATTTTAATTAGTCACCAAGAACTTACAAAAGTTAAAGCTAATGTTTTAGGCGTTGTCTTAAATTGCACACACAAATCGCAACAGAACTATTACTATGGTCTTTAAAAAGAAAGGACACTATGCTAGATATTCACAGTCATATTTTATTCGGTGTTGACGACGGTGCTAAAGATTTGGAAGAATCAAAAACCTTGTTGCTTACAGCTGCTCGTGAAGGTATTTCAGAAATTATTGCGACACCACATCTTGACCCAACTTATCAAACCTCCCGTGAGGTCATTTTAGATCGTGTCATGCAATTACAAGCCTTAGCTACAGAACATAATTTACCAATTCAAGTTTTTCCTGGTCAAGAAGTTCGACTTTATGATCGGTTAGTTACTGATCTAAAAGCTGGCAAACTTGTAACCCTTAAGGATAAACACGAGTTTCTCTTAGTCGAATTTCCCCAAAGTCATGCACCTGGTTATGCTGATCACATCTTTTATGAAATGCAACTGTTAGGTATTACACCAATCCTTGTACATCCTGAACGTAACAACGACTTCATTAAAAAACCTGATTTGGCTAAACACTACCAAAACAACGGCGTTTTGTTACAAGTGACGGCTGGCAGTTTTCTTGGTAAATTTGGAAAAGCCTCTAAAAAATCGGCAATGGCACTATTATCAAATGATCGAGTCGACTTTATTGCCAGCGACGCACACCATCTGGGCGTGCGAGATTTCCATATGAACGACGCTAGACGTGCACTTTACCGTAAATTTGGTGAACAAGCCGTCAATGGTTTATATGCAGCTGCTAAAAAAAACAATTGGTTAACCACCAAATTATGACTTGACAACCTTTATCAAAATCAGCTTAACTGCTTAGAAAGACCTTTACCTAACTATGCTTAAACACCCCTATGACCGTTTTGCAAAACATTTTTCCGACCAACTTGTTGTTTGTAAAAAGCACACCTATTTAGAAGTCATCGTTAAACGTCTAATTGATATTATCGGTAGTCTAGTCGGTTGCCTTTTACTTTTAATTGCACTTATTTTCCTTGCACCTTTC
>SAAR01000019.1 GCA_009916335.1 Erysipelotrichia bacterium
GAAATCACTCATCAAAGCGTCGGTAAATATCAAGCACTGAAATATATATGTGAAAAAAGACAATTAACAATGGAAAATGTTTTAGCTTTTGGTGATAGCGGCAATGATCTTGCTTTACTTAAACATGCTGGTATTGGTGTGGCGATGAAAAATGCTTTTTCTGAAATCAAAGCAGTTACTCCTTATCAAACCTTTTTCGATAATCAGCATGAAGGCATTCACGATTACTTGCATAAGCTATTCATTTAACCCTATCTATACATAAAATAGAAGGTTTTATAACACATTTGAAAAGCAGATACAAAATTATGTATCTGCTTATTTTATAGCTTCACGCTTTCTGTTTTTTGATTTCCTTGGATATCAATTTTTCCTTCATGGATTAGTTGGATAAATACATCTACTAACTTAGGATCAAACTGTGTCCCTTTATTTTGTTCGAGTTCATCAATCGCATAAGTAAGTGAATATGCATCTTTATAAGAGCGAGAAGATGTGATTGCATCAAAGGAATCAGCAATGCATAAAATTCTTCCCATAACGGGAATATCCTCTCCTTTTATTCCTCTTGGATAGCCTTTTCCATCGTAACGTTCATGATGAGAAAGCACAGCAGGAATAACATAATCTAAAGATGGTAGATGACGAATAATCCCTATTGATGCTTCCACATGCGACTTCATCGTTTGGTACTCCTCTTTTGTCAATTTTCCATTCTTATTCAAAATATGTTCAGGAACAGCGATCTTACCAATATCATGTAGCAATGCTGCCTCTTTAATAATCTCCAACAATTCTTCATTAAAACCATAGGCATATGCCAATTGCGTTGCATAGTAAGCCACATTTGATGAATGAGTGAAAGTATAATGATCCTTTGCATCAATGGCTGCCGTTAATGCATAAATCGTTGATGCATATGCTGAATAAATACTTTCTTTTTGTTTTTTTGTTTTTTCTTCACCTTCTTGGTATTGTTCACTCACTTGTTCATTATAAATAACCACACAATTTTTACCATTATGTTTTGCTTGATACAACGCTTGATTAGCATAATCCACCAACTGATTCACATTACTTGCTAAAAATGGAATACTACTAATACCAAAACTTGCACTTACTACTTTCAAAGTATACGCTTCCTTTTGTTTATTCATATTCACAATTTCTTCACGAATTGATTCAGCTAATACTTTCGCTTCCATAACATTATACAATGGTAAAAGAATGGCAAACTCTTTCCCACCTAAACGTGCAACACACCCTTGTTCACCAACATAACTACACATGATGTAAGCAATTTTCTTCAATGCCACATCACCCTCTTTATTACCATATAATTGATTATATAAACGCATGTCATCAACACTCATTAAAATAAGTGTTAATGCTTTATCCTTATATTGTTGATAATCAAGATGTAACTGTTCATAAAAATATTTACGATTAATTAATCCTGTCAGCTCATCACTTCTAGCTTCTAAATACACCTTTTCATACATTCTTGAATTTTCTAAAGCAATTGCTCCAATCGCAGCAACGGAAATTAAGAAGTTTGTTTCACTATAATTATAATGGTGATTATTACTCTTTTTCCCTAACATAATCATACCAATTAAATGATCACTTCTAATAGGAACAATGATTTCAACACGCAAGTTATCAAAGCTTTCTTTTTCACTATCCCACATAGAACGATAGGAAATACTGTGCTTAAATTCTGAATACAAGACTACTTCATCACTATGCTGTAACTTTAAGATCAAAGGATTATCTTTGTGAAAGCGATGAGAACGTGCAGTAAATAAAGAACTACCATATACCATCTGACAAACATTATGTTCATCTTTTAAACAAATGTATAAATCATGCGTAGCAATCGTATCATTTACAATCGTTGCCATATGGTTAACAATTTCATCAATTTTTAATGTTTTTGATACATTATAAGAAAACTCCTTTAAACTTTCTGCTTGTTTTGTTTCATCTTTAATGAAAATTTGATCAATAAATTTCTTAAACAGATAATACAAAACAATGGTTACTATACTAAAACAGATAGAAACAATTAAAACACTGTATTTTGAATCTAACCCTGTCCATTGGTAGATGATTCTTTGAATCGGAATAATCATATATGAGAAAATAACAACTGTTGCTATCGCAGCAATGATATAACAGTTTGCTCGTGAAACAAGTAAAGTCAGTTTGAATAAGCGACGTCGATATAAAGCATAGAAAAATAGTAAGGCGTTTACAACCCCTGCCACAATATCAATTGGAAAACCATTAAATACAGGTAGTAAAACAAGGATATTCCCTAACAACAGACAAGCGATACCGACAAAAATAGGATATAATTCTTTCACGTTTGCCTTTGTTGTTCTTATTATCTTATACAAACGTACTAAAGCAAAGACAACAAATACAACAAAAGTTGCACAGAATATATAACTACCTATCGTTACCTTATACACATAAACACTTTCTCCATTATCTAATACACTTGCAATAGGAGCAGATAAGAAAAAACCTGTTGCAACATTGATGAAAAAAAGCATCAAGAAAAAAGCTAGCAAAACATTCGCTCTATACACCTGATCAGAGAACAAATAATTGGCAAAGAAACAATAAAGAGTATAGGGCAAAAGACATAATCCTAATATGGAAATATGAAAACCAATAGTAAATAACTGATTTATTTCACTACGCATGATAAAGCTTCCACCTGTCCATAAAATCATCGTGATTAAGACAAGCATAAACGATTTAATTAACTTTGTTTTTTGTGATGCAATCATTGCTAAAAGGAGTACAAGATAGCATAACAGAGCGATAATTGATAATGAAGAATAACTATTCATATGCTTTACCTCCATAAAAACCACCACGATAATCCTCACTTTGTATCGCTAGTAGACTAGCCACATCAATACGTTCAGGATTAATCTTACGAAGCTTTTTACCTTTTATTTTCTCGAAGTAGGCAAAGGTTCCACTTTTTAAAATTGTAATCTGTAAAGGATCAACACCTAATATCTTCTGTAAATCTTCATAATCAGCATCTACATATTTAAAATATACACGCAAATGCTCTTTCAACACATGAACCGAAAGAGCTTGCTTGCTAAGACTATCTTCCTCACATTCAATATACATATGCAAATATGGTCTTTTTTCATCATTAAATTCTTTACATGCAATATAATTAGTAATGTCTAATTTTGATAGTTTAATGATTTGATCAATTGACTTTTGCGTAATACGTGTAAAACCAGCAATATCAATAACCGTAGGAATACGATCAATATATTGAAAACGAGGTAAACGAATCTTTTCTTTAGGATCATCTAAAGCAATGCATTGATACATATCGCCAACACGATAACGCATAAAAGCACCACCTTTAAATACAGAAATGACCAATTCATATCGTTTATGCACTTCTACTTCATCCATTAAAACACTCTTAGGCTCATAGCTAGTATCTTCTAAGCTATGTATCATTTCTTCATATGGAATAAATTCATAAAAACAAGCATCAGGAAAAAAATACAAACCATCACGATTCCATATTTCACAACCTAAACAAGTAGGCTCTGTACCTGCAAATACTTCCATTGGGCGTACACCCCACATTTTTTCTAAGTCATCTTTATAACAAGCGTTATCTGTTCCTGCTACCATGAAACCTTTTAACTTAAACAAATCTTTAGGCAACAAGCTACGCTGTTCTTTTCTACTTTTTATTTTAGCTAAGGCAAGCTTTCTTATGATTGATGGACTTACCCGCTTCGATGTTTTTCCACCACTTTGTTTATTATTCATCTGCTCCAATGTTTTAGATATATAATATGTAACACTACCTAAACCAAAGAAGTAATCAATTCCCTTGCTTAAACCTAATTTAAATCCTTCTTTATTTCTTTGTGAAAAAGACATCTGTATCGCATCTTTTACAGGGGGTAAAAATTCAATACCTATTTCTTCTTCAAAAGCAAGTGGTAATAACCCTGTGGCGTATGGTAAAGGAGCTAATCCATATAGTATCTTATCACTTTCTTTTACATTGAAATCCCCTCTTTTCTTCGATGTCGATAAAAGTAAACATGCCACGACATTACGTTTAAACGTATTTAACATTCCTTCACTATAAGGGGCAACTTTAATTGGGTGTGCACCTCCTTCCCATGTGGTCTGTATCCATAAAAGTGGTTTTTGTGGCAACATATTCTCCTCTTTAGGTAACAGAAATTTAGCGTAATCATCATAGGTTGTTAATGGAAAGTGTTTACGAAAGTCATCCACTTTTTCCACACATTCTTTTGTTAACAGCTGTTTACCTAAGCCACTGTTCGCAAATAAGTTTATTTGTTCATTCATCAAACGTTTTTGAATCATCATATATTCGCTTAAAGATAAATCTAAAAAGCCACAATATTCATTCCATATCTCTTTTTTTCCTCTACGTTTTAACTTTTCTTCTAGTTTCATACATTGCCTCCTTTTCTAAACATCTTTAAGCACTCCCTCACACTGTTAAGATTCGGTACTACAAAAGGTGTTTTCTTTTGATAACTTGCATAATCATCAAATAAGTGTGGAAAAGTATAGTGATCTTGTAACCACACATATAAAAGATTCATTGCATTAAACACAAAAGTAGCGAGCCACATTTTAGAAGTAGAAAAACTCATCGCCAACATAAGATAAAAACCAAACAACCATAGTACACCAGGGTGTCTACATAAAGCATACATACCTTTTTGGTAACATTTTTTCTTTTTAGAATGGGTCTGTTCAAGATAAGTATCTTCAAAAGGAAGAGCAAAAAATAGTGTATAGAGTAGTAAAAGCCAAAAAACGATAGCTAATAGAAAAGTAAATATTTGTCCTATTTTAAAACTTACATAGGCTCTATGCTCATATAGTAAAAGCAATGTTGCAACAAACAAACATATACTTCCTACTAAAAATAGAAGATTTAAACTTTTCCCCTTTTGTACTACTTGTTTATAGTCATATAAATAAAATACGATAAAGGCAACAATACCTAATGCAATACTCATCTTTTTCACCCCCCATTTGTTTACGTAAATCGTACCTTTTTTATAAGATGAAAGCAATGTTTTTTTGAAACAAAATGTAATTTTTATTTATTTTTACGCAACTATATTTAATTTCAGCTCTTTATAAGCTATATATTTACTATTTTGCGAAAAAAAGATGACCATATTTTGATCATCTTTCCCTGTCTTATCTATTCTTCATTTTATCTTTATTGAAAATGCATACTACATGATTTATCATTTATGCCGACAAATAAACCCTTTCATTACTTTTTCTTCAATAAAACTACACATTGTGCCAACACACCTTCTTCACGCCCAACAAAACCAATTTTTTCTCCTCTAGTTGCCTTCACACTTACTTGTGTTATATCACAATGCAACACTTTAGCAATATTTTCTCTCATCTTTTCAATATGAGGTGCCATCGCTGGTTTTTCAATCATAATTAAACTATCGACATTGTTTACTTCATACCCCTTTGTATCCATCAATTGATATACTTGTTCTAAAATAAGTAATGAGGACATTCCTTTATAAGCATCGTCTGTATCAGGAAAATGATGTCCCAAATCACCTAATGCCAACGCTCCTAGAATCGCTTCTCCTATGGCATGACATAGGGCATCTCCATCGGAATGGGCTAATAATCCTTTATTAAAAGCAATTGTTTCTCCTCCTAAAGTAATATAACTTCCTTTACAAAACTGATGAATATCACTTGATTGTCCTATTCTAAACATATTCTTACCTCTTTTCATTGCTTTTATTATAACACATTGAAAAACACTTACTAAAATAGATAGAGAAATAAATGCAGAATTAAAAAAAGAACAAGCATTAATATGATCCCATAATTGCTCATTCTCTATTTACTATTTCCTAGGAAATGCTTATTTCTTTAACGGTTCATTTAAATGTTTCTTAGAAAGTTTTTCATACTTCTTAGCGTTTTCACTATCACCAATATTCGCATACTGCACAGATAACAAATACTCATTTACCCCTTTTTGTGCATCGCTCATACCTTCCATCATCTCTAATATCTCATCAATATGATTTCCTTGTTTTAACACAAACACATCATACATGATCGTCGCTTCTTGCACCATACGCTCATTCGTAAACGTTTTAATCTGTTCTATCAATTCGGTACACTTTTCTTTGTTTTCCACACCAACATAGTAGTTGAATGCTTTCATTGTAATATCTTCTTTTTGTGCTTTGTTTTTTCTTGCATTCAATAAGAAATCAAACTGTAATTCAATTTCTTCCTCTTTTCCTTGTAAAATATAAGAATTTAATTTCAAATACTCTAGGTTATAACGAGGAAACAACATTTTCACAAGTACGCTGTTCACTAACTTATCAAAACTATCAAACTTTCCACTTTGCAAATCGTTAATCATCTTATTTTGTTTTTTCACCTTTACATACTGCATCGCAATTGTAAGCACAATCGCTAAAACAATCAATATGATAATGACTAATACATTCTTATCCATTTCAATTATTCTCCTTTAATTTCAATAAATATATTATACATAGAGTCATTAAAAAAAGATACTAAATGTTTGCTTTTAAAACATATTTGCTAATTTCGATAACACAAACACTAAAATCTACCATCTTTTACAATTTCATATTTTCTATGATCGTACTAACTATCTCTTTTCTAATCTTACCTGTATCCTTTAAAATGTCCTCCTAGTAATCAACATTTCCTTCAAACATCTGAAAAAAACAACTTTTTTCTTTTGTAAGCGTATATCATTTTTATAAAAGATAGACAAGTGATGAAAAGCGTAATAAAATAATTAATTGTGAGAATAGTATAACTATTCAGGAGGAAATGTATGTTTGACAATATCTTTGTTATGTTCATATTAGCATTGCTACCTATTATCTGGCTTGTCATCGCTTTGTGTGGCTTTAAAATGCAAGCTCATATTGCTAGTGTAGGTGCATTTATCATTGCTTTCATTGAAGCAATTTTCATTTGGAATATGCCTGTAATTGATGCAGGTAGTGCTGCTTTAGAAGGATTTGCAATGGCTTTATGGCCAATCGTTATTGTTATTATTGCCGCTGTATTCACTTACAATTTAACTGTTTATACAGGAGCAATGGATATAATTAAACGAATGATTACTTCTGTCAGCTGCGATAAACGTATTCTTGTTATTTTAATTGGCTGGTGTTTTGGTGGTTTCTTAGAAGGAATGGCAGGTTTCGGTGTAGCCATCGCCATTCCCGCAAGTATGTTGTATGCCTTAGGATTTAATCCTGTTTATGCCATTTCAGCTTGTTTGATTGCCAATGGTTGTCCAACTATGTTTGGTTCTATTGGGATTCCAACTACAACACTAGCTTCTGTTACAAACTTGGATCCTAGTATGCTTGCCTTTACGCAAACCATTCAGGTCGCTCCTTTATTATTTATTTCACCATTCTTAATGGTTATGTTAGTAAGCAAAGGAGTCAAAGGTTTAAAAGGAATGATTCCTTTTATTCTTGTTGCTAGTTTAAGCTTTGTTATTCCTGAAATCATCGCCGCTAAATTTATCGGTGCAGATTTACCTGTAATCATTGCTAGTGTCTGCTCATTAGCTTGTACATTTGCTTATGCAAGTCGTTATGGCAAAACACACGAAGTTCCTAGTGAATACAAAATGGAAATCCCTGTTGATAAAAACGCTAAACCTATTACATTTAGAAGTGCATTAGTGGCATGGTCCCCATTTATTTTAATCTTTGTTTTATTATTATTAACTAGTAAATTAGTTCCTGCTATTAACGAACCATTAAGCTCTATTAAATCTAGTGTTTATATTTATCAAGGTGCAGATGCTTCTCCTTATACATTCACATGGATCAATACACCTGGTGTCCTTATTTTACTATCAGGAATTATCGGAGGTATTATTCAAGACTGTACATTTAAAGATTTAATCAAGGTCATGAAGGATACCATTATTCAAATGTCAAAAACAATTTGTACAATGCTAGGTGTCTTGGCTTGTGCAAAAATCATGGGTTACTCTGGCATGATTTCTAGTATTTCTATTTTCTTTGTTAGTGTATTAGGTAGCTTTTATCCATTAGCTTCTCCACTAATTGGAGGTTTAGGAACCTTCGTAACTGGTAGTGGAACAAGCTCTGAGGTACTATTTGGTAATGTACAATTAGAAGCTGCAAAAGCAATCGGTACAAATGAATACTGGTTGGTTGCTGCTAACTCATTAGGTACGAGTGCTGGTAAAATGCTAGCTCCTCAAAGTATTGCGATTGGTTGTGCCGCTTGTGCATTGAGTGGAAAAGATGGAGAAATTCTAGGTAAGATTGCTAAGTATGCATTTGCTTATTTAATTATTATGGCAATCATCGTATTCTTTGGTGCAAGCCTATGGGATATGGTGATCTAATTGATTGATACAAAACAAACATTGAGTTAATATTCATTAAGGTAAGCTATTCTGAAGTTTACCTTTTTCTTTTAAAAAAGGTAAAATCACTTAGGATTCTACCTTATATAACATTATTTACATTCCTCTTTTAAAAACACTAAACATGCCGCCCCTAGTAATCCACTATTCTCATCTAATGTGGATTTTCTTACCTTTACTAATGGTTTTACTACATCATATACCCTTTCCTTAACAAGCACTTCTACTTCTTCCACAAAATGATCAATCTTCAATGCGACACTACCTCCTAGAATAATAATTTCTGGATCAATGTACGCTTGAATAAAAGCAATGAAATTCGCTAAGTAAATCTTTGCATCATTCATAATTATCTGTGCTTCCTCATTCCCTTGTTTCGCTAACTCATTTACATCACCAGCATGCTTTACATGTAACCCTTTATTTTGAGCACGTTTTGTAATTGCTGTACCACTACAAATCGCTTCAATACCTCCTGGATAAATAGATCCATGTTGTGGTCCATTATGTATCATCACACAATTAGCCACTTCATTCGCATACCCATGAGCACCGATGAACACTTCTTTGTTCATCACAAGTCCTGCTCCTAAGCCTGTCGAAATGGTTAAAAATTGTACACTTTGATATTCTTTTCCTTCTCCAATAATAGCTTCTGCTAACGCCGCTAAGTTGGCATCATTGTCTAGGTAGACAGGAATATTAAGTTTTTTCTTCAATGCTTCAACAATAAACAGAAAATGCCACTTTTCACCTAAATTAGGTGTCTGTTTAATCTGTCCATTAATTAAATCCAAAGGTCCAGGACAACTGACTCCTACCCCTATAATCTGCTTATCAAACTCATCAACAATTTCTTTAATTTTTTGAAAGGTTAACTCAGGCTCATCAACGAAAGTCAAAAACTGTTTTCGTTCGATAATATGATACTCTTCATCAATTAAGGCAACTCTTGTATTGGTTCCACCAATATCAATTCCTACTGCATACTTTTTCATTTTACATACACACTCACAAATTGACAATGTGATAACTCCTTAATTTGAATTGCATTATTTTTAACTTCAATTTTATCTTGCTTTTCTTCTTTTAGATTTACATAATATGCTTCCTCTATATCAAAATTAAAATGAAGTTTATCACTAAGCGATTTATGATCTTTTCCATTAAACAAGCGAATAATATAACCTTCTTCTTCCTCACATTTTTTAATCGCACTAACTACAAGGTTGTTTTCACTTGTAAACATAGAATAAATTGGTTTTAATTTTGGATTTGTTATTTCCATCTGTGAAAAGATCAGACGTCCATTTAAATATTCAGCATATGTATACACTTCATCTTTTGTAGCATATTCTCTCGCTAAAATATCTACATTTGCATCATTCAAAGAAGAAGTAAACGTCATAAATCCAAATGAAAATTCCATTTCTTTTAGCAATTGTGCATCTTTTGTTTCAATAATACGTTCCCCACTCGCTCTTCCTGGGCGATACAACAAATCGGCTTTTCCCATAAAACCATATGTTCTAAATAGTGTTAAACGAATTTGATTGCCTTGCTCCCCAATAATTTCATACTCTCTTACTCCTTGTGGAAATAATGCAATCCCTCTATTTATATTATCATCTGCTAACGCCACATAACTTTGTGTAGGTTCAATCGCAATTGGAGGCTCTTGCCATCTTGTTGCATCTTGCGACCAATTAGCCACACCTGCTGCTCCTTCAAATTTTGCACCATCTTTATTATTTAATGCTTTATTGTAAGATGCCATTTCTTTTTCATAAACATTAGGGCGTTTAATTAAACCAAATTGTTCATCAGCGTAATTAAATTTAGTTACTAATTCACTATCAAACAACACACACAAACGATGTGATAAACCCCTATTATCTACTTGTACCTTAAAATCAATCACTTTTGATCCTTTTGCTAGTCCTACCATTAATTTTACTGGTAAATGGGTTGTACATTTTTTATTTTTTCTTGCTTCTAAATCTTCTGGAATTAACATATCAAAAGCAATCGTTGCCATTTGATATAAGGAAGATCCTTGTATTTCATAAGCAAAAACTGAATCTGTCGAATATACTTCTAAATCTTCTCTAGGAGGTGAATAGTTGAAACTATCTCCATCATCTCCATTTTCTACTAGAACAGCTTGTTTTTTATATTCAAAATGATTCTTTTTATCAATAATATTTAAAGAACCATCTTGGTTTATGCTGATTTTATAAAATTCATTTTCCATTGTATTTTGTTTTTGCACTTCACATTCACTTTGACCATCAAAGTGAATCGCATATTGTCGATACCCTAAAGCTGGTAACGTTTCAGCATCAATAACCACTTCTGCTTCATACACCTTTTTAGGAATATAGAACTGTTTTGATGGATCTAACTTAATTGTTTGCGATAAAACATATTCACTTAAATCACGTTTTGACAGTATTGTATACTTTACCTTATTTCCTTGTTCATCTACAATTGCAAATTGCCCATCAGGAAGATATGTTTTAAATTTTACACATTTACTTCTAACATAAGGTAATGTATTAAACACTGTAAATGTTACCTCTTTGTTACTATTGATATTTGTTGCGATTAATCGAGAATGCAATTCTACTAAATTAACAGCAATATCATTTGCTTGCTTGTAACGGAAAGCAACATCTTCATTAGCTGCATCACTAATACAAGAACCAATAGAATCATGTGCTGCATTTTCAAACATTAACTGCCATACTTCTTTAATCGCTTCATGTGGATAATCATTTCCTAAACGATGTGAAATTGATAACAGTGGTTCCATAACATTTACCAAATAATTTTGTATTTTCGTATTCATCGTTTTCAAATCAGAACGTGATGAAAAGATTGATTTGTGTATACGCATATGTTTTGCATTTAACAGCTCCCCACTTATTTCTTCAAGTTGCGGGTTTTGTGCCTTTACATCACTTATGTATTGTTCTACACTACTAATTACATATTCATTTTCTGTGTCTACTTGATTGCGTTCTTTAATTAACTGTGGTAAATTTTTACGAATCGGTGCTTGATCAAAACCATTAGGAAAATAAATATGCTCCGTTGCTGCTCGTTTTCCTTCTTTTTTTAAACATGCTTCTTCCCAAAAAATAGCACTATCCTCTGCCTTTTCAGGAATATTTCCACCTACATAATACCCATTAGGAATCTGTTTTGCAAACACAAGTGAACCATCATCACCTCGCCAATTAAAATCTGTATATTGCACCATTTCATCACTGACTCCTCGCCAAAAAAGTGTATCTTCAATCCCAAATTGGCGATAGATTTGTGGCATGTTCCCAGATTGTCCAAAAGAATCTGGTACATAAGCAACATTCATATATTTTCCAAAGCTTTCACAACGTTTCATTCCATAATACATATTTCTAACAATACTTTCTGCAGAAATTAACATCAAATCACTTTGTGTATACCAAGGTCCAATCATTAATTTTCCCTCTTTAACAAGTCTTTCTATTCTTTCTTTATCTTGTGGCATCCACTTAATATAATCATCTAACAATGAACCTTGTGCATCTAACATATAATGCTTAAATTCCTTATCATCATCTAATGTATCTAACACATCTTTTAAATCTTTCATTAAATATACTTTAGAACGACTTGTTGTAAAGTACCATTCTCGATCCCAATGAGAGTGTGGAACCACATGTATTTTCTTTTTCATTTTTACCTCCATTTATAAGAACAGGAAGATTTTCATCTTCCTATTGTTTTATTCAATTGAAATTTCAATTTCATCAATATTTACTTCTTCTTCACTTGTTTCTTTATCATCATTAAAGTCTACTAACATTGTTGAAACAATTGCGATAAATAACGCACCGACTAAAATACCAACTAGATATGCCCATCCATTAGTAATAGAGATAAATCCATAGATACCTCCAACAGGTGGAATATCAGCAGTTGCCCCTAACACACATGTAACAGCTGCACCTAAGGCACCACCAATCATGTTTACAGGAATTAGACGGCTTGCTTTTACAAGCGTAAATGGAATTGCTTTTTCTGTAATACCGATGAATCCCATAACCCAGTTTCCTTTTCCTGCTTCTTTAAAGCTATCTGAAAAACGAGATTTCTTAATCACTGTGGCAATTGCATATGCTAAAGGTGGAATACAAATAGCACAGTTAATAAATACATTTGGTTGGTAAATACCTTCCGTTAATAATACATTCCCTGCCATCCAAGCTGACTTGTTTACAGGTCCACCCATATCAGATGCAATCATCGCTCCTAAAATTAATGCCATAATTAACTGACTTGTACCACTTGCACACATATCTCTTAACCAACTTACTAATGCTGTATTAATAAGTGCTAAAGGCTCTGCTAAAATAACACCCATAATAATTGCTACTAAACCTGTTGCTAAAAACGGACAAATCACTAATGGCATCATCTGTTGCATAGAATCTGGTAAATGAATGTGTTCTTTTGCCCATTTTACAGTATACCCAGCAATAAACGCTGCAATAACTGCTCCCAAGAAACCAGCATAGGTACTACTTGCTAATGCCCCACCGATTAAACCAGCACCAATAGCTGGCTTATCTGCAATACTATATGCTATAAATCCTGCCAACACAGTATTTACTAAACCAATTCCTGTCCATCCTACTTGTTCTAATAAATATAAGATATGTAAGAATCCTTCTTTTTCTGCATATGGATCTAAACTATTAATTCCCATACTCACACCAATTAATTTTGGAATTGCTACTACTAATGATGCCCCAATAATTAATGGAAGCATATACCCAATACCTGTCATTAAATGCCCTTTGGCATCTTTAAAAAATTTCTTCATTTTTTCTCTCCTTTGATATATAAAATGTTATAATGAGAGTGCAAGCTCATTATAGTTTGTGGCAATTTAGTTCTGACCAACTAAGTTGCCTTTATTTCTTTTTCGCTTCAATTGCTGCAACACATTTTTTAATCACTGCTTCTGGTGCTTTGATACAAGTTGTAATATCAACACGAATGACTGTTTTTCCATCAAAACGTTCCATGCCAGTAATTTTTTGATCAGAGGCAATAATTACAAAATCTGCTGCTTTCGCTTCTTCATCTGTAATCTTATTTACTTGCCCCATACTACCTTGTTGTTCCATCTTCAAATCATACCCAAGTTTTGCTCCTGCCTTTTCTAAAGCTTTTGCTGCCATTGGTGTATGTGCTAAGCCAGCTGGACATGCAGAAATACCTACAATTTTCATTTTCTAACCCTCCTTTATCATATTTAGTATAAATTCTTTTAACTCACTGTTACTATTTGATGATGCTACTTTTTCTTTAAAATCATCTTCTAGCAAACAAGTTGCTAACTTAGAAATCATTTGCAAATGAACATTCCCTTCATTCTCTTTTGGTACAAGTAACGCAAACATATACTTTACTTTACTTCCATCTAACGTTTCCCACTCATTAACAATGCTGCGATTACGAATAAACATAATGGCTATTTTTTTCACATGATTGCTACGAGCATGTGGTATTGCAAACCCATCTTGTAACCCTGTTGAAAATTCTTTTTCTCGATTTAAGAAATCTTGATATAACTCTTCTTGATGATCAGTAATATTAAAATCTTTTGCTTTTTGACTAATAAATTTTAACACTTCATTTTTATCACTTAGCTCTGTATCAAGAAAAATGTATTCTTCTTTTAGCATCAAACCACCTCCCCTGTGCATTTATACAATAAACCAATTTTCATTTTTCATCAATCAAAGCAATTTCCAATTCAAAATGGAAATATGCGTTATTTTGTTATATGACATTTCCGTTTTAAAGTGGAAATCTCATATGTTTTAAAATTTGACTTTATCTACAAAGATAACATAAAATAAAATTAATTAAGGGGTGAATTTATGTTTCAATACAGTCGATTAGAAGAAATTTTTAACGCTATAAAAAGCAAACAATTTAGCAAACCATCCATCCTTTCTATTCATTTAAACATTACTGAACGTACACTTCGAACAGATATAGCTAATATCAATGAAATGTTAAAAAAATACAGTGCTGAAATTAAATTAAAACGTAATTATGGCTATCATTTAATTATTCATGACACTCATCGTTTTAATCAATTTTTGGTTAAGTTAGAAGATACAAAAGATCATTTATTTGATTTAGAAACAAGTGAAGATCGCTTAAAATATATTTTAAATATTTTATTAAATGCACAGGATTTTATCAATATGGATACTTTAGCTGACAGTGTGTATATCAGCAAAAATACACTACAAAATTATTTAAAAACAATTAAAAAAATATTAGCGATTTATCAGCTTGAATATATCAACAAAACAAATGTTGGTATCAAAGTAATTGGTAATGAAAGCGATAAACGTCAATGTATTATTGAAAATGTTTTATCTTATGATGCCAATAATTACATTGTTAGTTTTACTAAGGAAGAAAAAAAGCTTTTTGAAGAGATTGATTTGGAATCATTAAGAACAATTGTGGTTGCTAATTTAAGTAGTATCATATTAAAAACGAGTGATATGAATTTAAAGAATTTAGTAATTCACATTTCACTTATGATAACAAGAATTAAGCACGATTGCTATATTAATTTAGATTCAAAAGTAGTGATACCTAATGACATAAAAATTAAGATTGATAAACTTTGTAAGACGATAGAAACACAATATAATATTGTGATTAGTGAAGGAGAAAAACAATATTTATACCTTCATTTAATTGCCAATACCGATTGTAGTGTTGGTGATGTGAATGATGATTTAATCGAAGATTCGGTGAATAAATTACTGGAAATTATTTATTTTGATTATAATTTCGATTTGCGAAATGATGAAATTTTATGTAAGGATCTATTCGTTCACTTTAAATCTATATTATCAAATAAAGCGTATTCCCTAAATAAAAGAAACCCTTTATTAAACACTATAAAAAATAATTTCCCTCTAGCTTATGAGATTACATTAACAGCGACAAGTAAGATTTTTGAAGGTAGTTACAAATTAAATGAAGATGAAGTAGGCTATGTTTCTTTGCATATTGGTGCGGCAATTGAGAGATGTTTTTCTGGATCTATTGATAAGAAAAGTGTTATTCTCGTTTGTGGATCAGGGCAGGCAACCACACGAATGCTAGAAGCAAGATTAAATGTTTTCTTCAACGATAAAATTATTATTGTTAGAAAATCATCTTATAAAGAGTTTACTTCCTATACTTCAAGAGAGTTAAAAAATATAGATTTTATCATATCGACCATCCCTTTACAAAGCGACATTATTCCTACCATTACTGTCGATTTTGCCTTAAATAAGAATGATATAGAAGCTATTTCTAAATTCCTTGTAAGTATTGATTCAAACAAACTAAAAAAATCGAATCGTTTCTTCGATACGAATTTATTTGTGAAATTTGATAGACAAGTAAGTAAAGAGGAAGTGTTGAAAACCTTATGTGATAAATTGAAAAAAAATCATATGGTCAATAATCATTTTTATCAATCCCTAATGGAACGTGAAAATTTAGCAAAAACTAACATGAATGAGGTTTTTGCAATCCCACATCCAATGGAATTATGTGCACTCGATACAAAAGTAGCCGTTGCATTACTAGACTATCCAACACAGTGGTATCAAAATGAAAGTGTGCAAATTATTTTCCTTTTAGCGATTAAGCAAGGGGACCAACAAAACATTGAACATTTATATGACATATTTATCGAGATTGTAAATAATCCTAAATTACAACAGGCATTAATTCACGCCCAGACGTTTGATGATTTTTTACAAGCATTATATGATTACATTGTTGCATAACTCACATTATATTCATAATACAAATACCCGTATTTAAATAGAGCATATAACTTAACCACATCATATAAAACAGCTGTAAATAAGCAGCTGTTTTTTTAACAGAATAAAATGCAGCAAGCATAATCACAACCATCATCCAAAGTAATAATAACAATAATACAGCTAAAAAATATTGTGCAAAAATAAAGAAAACTATATTCCATAGAAAATAGAGCAATAGTTGTATAACATTTATAGTTAATGCCGATATTTTCATAGTATCTTTTGTTTGGTAAATAAAATAAGAAGAAATCATCATCATTAAATAATTGACAACTTCACTCCATAAAAATAATGAAGCAGAGAGAGCGAAAGGTGGTTTATTGCAATTTTGATACTCATACATATGATTGCGTATCAAAAGTATTGTTAAAAAGATAAACATGCTATTCAATATCACACTTAATATAAATGCTCGCTCTTTCATTTTATACCACATAAAACCTCACTCCTATGATACATAGTGTGAGGTTTTATTGATGAAATATACATTATATTACACCTTTCTGTACTTCTATAAGCAGGGAAAATCAACCCTCTCCCCTTAACAAAGATAACAATAAAAGATGTTTAATACAAATTCCTTGTATAAAGAAATGTTAAAATGTTTTAAACACAAAGAATAAAATTAATGTTAAAATAGCACAAATTAAAGTACCAGTAATTGAATGGGCTCTTAGCTTAATTCCTTCCATTCCATCATCACTAAACCCTTCTAAAGTAAATAGTGTCACAAAAAAGAATAAACACATAGATAAAATTAACATCGTTGAACTAAAAGACATTCTAATACCTCCTTATACAGATTTAGAAAAGATAAGGGAATGTGGTTTAAGTATGTAGTCAAAGCCTTATCCTTTCTACACCTTTAGTATATAAAAATCATAAGGTTTGAATACATCGAATTAGCTTACATCTTCTTACATTATTGTAAGAAAAAAGTATGACCTAAGCCATACTCTATTTATATTACCCTACTAAGATAGGATCAACCACTTCTTGAATTGTTTTTTGAAGTTCTCCACATGATTTATCAAATTTACCTTGATCGACTTCATTTAATGGTAAATGGATAATTTCACGAACACCTTCACGATTTACAATAGCAGGCACCCCAATATAGAAACCATTGTGTCCATATTCCCCATTTTGTTGTGCTGAAATCGTCATAACAGCATTTTCATTATTTAAGATTGCATGCACTAAACGATTTAATGATAACCCAATTCCATAGTATGTAGCTTTTTTCTTTTCAATAATCTGATAAGCTGCATCACGAACATTTTCATAAATTTTTAATAGATCTGATAAGTCTTTATTTTGTTCATCTAATAATTCAAGTAAGTTTTTACAACCAACATAAGCATGAATCCAAGGCACAAAACTTGAATCTCCATGTTCTCCCATAATGTATGCATGAACATTTGTAGAGTTTACATTTAAGTATTCAGAAATCATAAAACGTAAACGTGCTGTATCTAACAATGTTCCTGATCCTATAACTTGACTTGCAGGAAGTCCTGACACTTTTTGTGCAACATATGTCATCACATCTACTGGATTACTAGCCACTGCGATAATCCCATCAAATCCTGACTCTTTAATCTGTTCACATATACTTTTCATAATTTTGGTATTAATACCAGTTAATTCTAATCTAGTTTGTCCTGGCTTTTGTGCTGCTCCTGCCGTAATGACAATGATACTTGCATCTGCACAATCACTATAATCTCCAGCTTTAATCTTAATCTTACTTTGAGAGTATGGAAGTCCATGAGATAAATCCATTGCTTCCCCTTCAGCTTTATCCTTTGCCACATCTACCAATACTAATTCATCAATCCCTGGTTGAGATAAAAATGAATAAGCCATACTCATTCCGACAAACCCTGTTCCTACTAATACAATTTTTCTATTATCTAATTTATTCATAAAATTCTCTCCTTTTCCCTTTAATTATAGTCCTTTTAAAAAACATTGACAATCATTGTAAGGGATAACATTTTGTTTTTTTGTATAAATTAGTTAAGCTTTCTAACTCTTTATTCATAAAAGACAAACATAAGGATAAAAATAACGTAATTTGTCATAACAAAAGAAAAGAAACCACTCTTATAAAGTGATTTCAATATCATCGCCATCGGCACTATGTACTTCCACTAAACATAGTCCTTTATATTTTTTTCTTGCTTGTTTTAATAGTTTTTGAATATTATCTCTTGTTTCTTTAGAACAATGAATATCTTCTTTTTGCAAAGCTTTTTCAATTAATTTAAAAGATAAAGAAGAAGTGAATAACCTCGTTGGCAACCACAAACGTATTCTTTTTCCTTCGCTGTTGATTTTAATTTTCATCTTACTCTACAACAACCTCTACATGATCCCCTTCTGCACTATCTACCTCAACTAATTTACCAATCACACCACTTTCAATCATCTGCATAATCATATTCAAATCAATCCCTTGCATAGCTGGATTGTCTGTTACTTGTGGTATACTCATTCCCATTTCACATGCCATCTTAACTAATGCCATCGGTAGATTCACTCGCACTCGATCCCCTTCATTTGAATCAACATAAATTCTTAAAAACATGTCATCAATATTTTTTCTATTTTCTTCAGCTACTAAGACAACTCCTTGTTGTTTTTCTCTAATTAAATCATCTAATGTAACATGAAAGAAATCTGCTAATTCAATTAAAATTGGTAAATCAGGAATAGATAAATCATTCTCCCATTTTGATACTGCTTGTGGCGATACCCCCATCTTATCTGCCAATTCATCTTGTGTCATTTTCTTTAACTTTCTAAATTCACTAATTTTCATTCCTAAAGTTTTCATCTGCATTTCCTGCCTTTCTTTACTCTTTCATTATAAAACATACTAACCTTTTTTAAAGATACCCCTAGTTGAATTAGTCAACCACTTGTTGTATTTTTTACAACTAGCAGTAGAAACGCCTTATTTTATCGTATATTGATTCGTTTTTAAATCAATAATGACATGTGTTCCATCACTAAAGATACTTTCTTGTTTACTATAATCAGCACTTAAAAAGTGATGAGCAATCATTTCTTCATAAGCAACTTTACGATGTAAATCACTCACGATTTGACAGCGTTCTATCTTTTCTTGCAAATGCAATGGATCACTTTTAAAAACACCATCGACATTAGGATACGCACCTTCTCTGATTAGATAGGCAACCCCACCATTAAGCAATGCATATAACATATAATCTTCCTTCCCCTTTTTCATTGGCCATGGTAAAATCATACAATCATGATAGACAAGATTAAACAAAGGTACAGCGATCCCCATTCTTTTACTGTCTTTCTCTTTAAGCATAAATTCATAAGGTCCATAATGTGCGAAAACTAGTTGCTTCATCGCAAAATCACTACACTCTTCGCTACTTGGTAAAATATGTTTACTGTGTAAGTAAGCAAAACATTCATTTCTTGCACTTGCACATTCTTTGCGTGTCATACGATGTGTTGGATTACTACACTCATCTAATTCATTGCAGGTAAATACATCTAAATAACTAGCATCTATACAAATGTTTTCTACCAATAAACGTTCGTAATTGCGTTTTACATAACGTTTTGCTAAAGTAGCACATAGATAGTTTTGCACACCTCCAGCCCAATGAGAAAATTCATAATAGCCACCATCAACATCTTGTAAGGCATGAAAACGACGATAGCTCTTAGCTTGATGATAGTAATCACGATATTGATCGTGCAAACCAATTAGATCACCATGATGATGAAGTGCCTCTACTAACTTCTTTAACCCAGCATATCCTCCTGCCTCTTGATTAGGTGGCAAAACATCAGGGTGTTCATTATCATATCCAGCATTTCCCCAACCATCTAAATGTACATAAAGTGCCTTTGCTCCTGCTTGTTTCATAGTTTCAAGTTGTTTTATTTTATCTTCAAAACTAATCAGTTGATCATTTTGACTAGGATTATTAGCATCATAAAAATGCGATTGCTTATCAAAATGCGTTTTAATTTTAGTATGCACAAAACTTCTCCCCACCAATTGATCCACTGCTGCATTTTTTTCTTTCTTCTCTTTTAAGGAAGTGAATAAACCTGTTTCCTTTGCATATTCTCGGTATACTTTACACATTGTATTATGATCACAATCCTTTAAAAAACGATAACGTAAAACACGCTTATATGCCATCTTAGCTAAAGAAGGCAACCAACGCACACTTAGTTTTGTTTCATGGGTACTAGCAGAATGTTCGACAACATAACGAGCGTCCCATGGAGTTGTATTAATCATAATATAGCCATGCTCATTTTCAATTTGTGCAAACCATGGCATATAAGCAGCACTACTACAAAACTGTCCATTAAATGCAAGCTTTTCATAATCATAATCCCATGTATTAGGTAATAAAATACCTTGCATATAAGGAATTAAAGAATACCCATCCTTTTGATGAAAAGCAAAGCTATTTGGCCATTTTACCTCTTTAATATCAAAGCCATGATCATTTACAATAATCCATTCAAAAAAGATGTCCTGTGTACTTTCTTCAATCCATACTAATGTATCAAAAGCAAAATTCACTCCTTTTAAATCACGATAACGTGTTAATATCCCTTTCCCACACCCATCTTCATAATATTCACTTCGTATATCCTTTGCCTGTTCAAAAGCAATACAGCGATCATTATTCAATATGATTTGTGCAACAAAGTGTTCATCACTACACCAAACATAACCATCTTTTTCCACTGTATAATTCCCATTCTTAACCAATAACTTCGTATCTTTTACTTGTACTTGCATAACTACCTCGATTTCTTTCTATCCTATTATACCAAATTTAGCCCACTTGCGAATCGCTTTTCATTCACACTATAATTACGTTATAATAATAAAAAATGAAAGGGGTACATATGGCTCATTATCAAAGTATCATTATACAAGCAATGATTTTCTTTCCTTTTATCGCTCTCCTATTTTCATTGCCTTATATTTTACATAACTATCATAAATATGGTTCTTTTTTAAGTATCCGTATTGCGATTGTTTATTCGTTTATCTTATATTTATTATGTATGTATTTTCTTGTTATTTTACCTTTGCCTTCTTTTGATGAAGTTGCTCAAATGGCTACTCAAAAACCCCAGCTTATTCCTTTTCAATTTATGAGTGATCTGCTAGCCACTTTGACAATTACGCATTTTGATATAACTTCATTATTAAAAGCATTAAATACTCCTGCTCTGTATCAAGTTGTTTTTAATCTATTAATGACGATTCCTTTTGGTATGTATTTACGTTACTACTTTCGCTGTAACTTCAAAAAAACGCTACTTTTTGCTTTTTTGCTTTCCTTATTTTTTGAACTTACACAACTAAGTGGTTTGTATTTTATCTATCCAAAGAGCTATCGCCTATTTGATGTTGATGATTTGCTCATTAATACTTTAGGTGCATTGTTAGGTTATTTTATCATCAAACCTTTTATGCGTGTATTGCCAACTAGAGAGGAAATCGATAGTGCAAGCTACAAGCGTGGAAAACATGTTTCCTTACCAAGAAGATGTATTGCACTCGTATTAGATTATATTGTTATTTTAATCATCAATGCCATATGTATAAACATATTGGCTAGTTTTAGCATACATTATTCACATACTTTATCCATCATCACAATCATCTATTTTATTGCCCTTGCCTTTTTAACAGATGGACAAAGTATCGGCAAAAAAATCATGCAGATAAAAATTATTAAAGAGGGCAATAAAAAATGGTATTCATTTATCATTCGCTATTTAAGTTTATACCTAATGATCGATGTGATTCCTTCTCTATTAAGTAGATATACTACTAATCTATATGACAAAAACATTTTACAATTAAATAGCTACTTCTTAATAACCGGTTTAATCATGGCAAGTGTTATCATTTATTTACTATTTGCTCTCGTGGAAATTGCTACCCATAAACAATTATTTTATGAGCGTTCATCAAAGACGAGAATCATAAGCACTATTCACATTGAAGAAGAAAATAGACCTATACAAGAGAATCGTGATACACAACTTGATAGCGAACAAAATTCTTCTTCCTCAACACAATAACAAACACTAAAAATACTAAAAAAATGAAAAGCTGTTGCAATCATGTTGTCATTTGACTATAATAAATTTGAGCAAAGAGCAATCTTGCTTTTATCAAAATGCAAAATACTCAAAGCAAAAGGAGGGCACGGGTTAAATGACCTCCTTTTTGCTATATCTAAGTGTATGTAATAGTATTTATGTGCTTTGCATAAAGCTTGTTACTTATTAATAAAGTAATTATCCTTTAATAATAAGATAGATCATTTCTATTAGTGTAATCACTAAAACAAGGATTAATGCAACCGCTGCAAAATACTCCATCATACAAACATGTAATCAAAATCATTACATGCACTCTCCTTTCCCCCTATTTATATACTAAAACTAGTGGATAGGGTACACTTCACTTAGAGAGGATAAGGTAGCGAAACCACACGTGCCTCCTCACTCTTATATATGCCAAAAAAACAAAAA
>SAAR01000247.1 GCA_009916335.1 Erysipelotrichia bacterium
GATAGTCGCTATCTCCAAATAAATTCATCTTCAATACCTCGTTAGCTTATTTTTAATCTATTATACCTCTTTTCATACGTTTTTAGAGGTGCCCTATATATGTCTTTTCCCATGCGCAAGCCCCTCACTTAATTACTAGTACCTTTATATTTATCAAATATCAAAAAAGGTTTAATAGATAACCTCAAAATCAGCTTCGATTATTTCCCCCTCGTGTTTCCATGCCTCGAAATCTTGCTGGAAACCTTCCTTTTTGAGCATCTCATTTTCCATTTCTGAGACTCGCTCACGCAAATCAAATCCATTTGGGAAAAATTGCTCTATGAAATCCTGTGGATTATTGATAAAACCTAGGTAATCATTCCGTTGTTGGTTTAACTGCTCCACGATTGATTCAATATTTTTTTTAAACTCTTCTTTTTTCTTAGCATCGCTATAAGTATCCCAAAGTTCAAACCCAACCCCAATAACAGCTCCAAATACCGCAGCACCTTTGGACAATTTGTCAGCAATTTCCACTGCACCCCAAGGTTTAAATTTAAACGATGGCATCACGAAATCGCGAGCCGTCAATACCGCTTTATTGGATATTTGAGCTTTTTTGAGAAAATCGCCTCCAATTTTTACGCCTTGAATAACTAAGTCTCCAACCATATTGTTATAGTGATTGACACTCGCGTTAAAGCTAGTTTCAGCCTTTGAGATTTCACGAGCAATTGTTCCTAATTGACGTTCAAACTCATTTTGAATATTTGTTTTGAGTACAATTCCACCAGCACCAATATTTCGTTCAAAGACTTCATCAAAAGTTTCTATATCTGAACCTTTTATTTGAATTATTAGATCAGTAAATAAATTCTCAACATAACTTCTCAATTCAATTCTAGCATTCCCGATATTTCTTTCTGATTTTTCTTGTTCACGCTTGACATCGCTAAGCGCATTCTTAAACTCACTGATTTCATTAACAGCCTCAGCTACTTTTTCAAGAACGATAGGCATTTGTCTTTGTATGACATCCTTCACAATGCTTTGACTAGTTGCTAGTACAAGTGCATTCTCGCCACCGTTATTCTTTATTTGATCAACCGTTGCGATTTGCAAATCAGGTATGTGTGATATTTGATTGTATTCATCGCGATTGGATAGCCAATAATCAAACCCTTCGCCAAAAGGATTTGCTGAAACCGCAACAATCGGAACTAGTTGATTGTCAGAAATTATATCAAAATCCCTCAATCTACAAAGGACGTTCTCTTTCTTCGTTTCAAATCGCTCTTTGTATTCTTTTGAATCTTCAATATCAGCCTCCTCATCAAAGCGACTAATAACTAAAACAGTTCTTGGTAGCAAATTCAAATCTTTGAATAACCATTCCAACTCATCTTTATGACTATCTTTAATAGGATTATTGGGACTCATAACATAAAGAATTAAATTAGCTTTACTAACATACTCTCTAGTGATTTCTTTATATTTGACCAGATTTGACTTCTCTTTAAAGCCGAACAGTCCTGGAGTATCAACCAAATCAAAGTCTTCTAGATGGTAAACTTGAACCTCGTCGCTAGATTCATCTGCATCGATTTTCATAGTTTCAGGATCGTAATTACCAGACCAAGCAGCTGCTATAGATGTCTTACCTTCAGAAAAACCACCAATTAATGCCACTTTTAATTTTTTCGATTTTTCTTCATCAATGCCTGTTGTTATTTTGGAAATCAGATTATCATCGACCCGAACCCCGAATTTTTGCCCATCTTGCACGAACTTCAGTAATCGTTGAAGAATTTCTACTACTTTCGATTGCTCTTCTCTAAATTGCTCTACCGTTTCCATTAAATTGTTCTCCTTCTTTTGTTATTTTGCGCAACAGATTATTCAACTCAGCCGCTGCATTCGAAAATGTGTCTGCCATAGTTTTTACTTGTATTAGAGTTGCGCTGAGTTCACATTTAACTTTTGCAATACCACTCACAACTTCGTCTTGTACACCTGCAAGTTGATTGTTTGATTGCTTCTCGATTGCAGCCATAGCTTTCTCTATATTTTCATCGACATTTTTCCTCTGTTGAGCTTTATGAAAATTTTCATCAAAAAATGCATGGACTTTTTTATAAACACCGAACAGGGTGGTAAGCGCTGATATTGCCAATATTACCCATCCAACTGGATTAGTTGCCTCAGCGATTACCATGACGATACTTATAATGTCACCGACTAATCCTATTGCTGTAGCTCCTAAATCAATATTCATTTTCAGTTTTATTTTCGGATTAAAGTCAAATTTGAACTTAACTGAATTAGCGTTCTTGGCTACGATTTCCTTAACGTACCGTTGATAAGTTGCCACGATATCTGATATTTCATCCGAAAAATCATTTCCGCATTTTTTGATTTCATCATTCAAATTTCCTGCAAAACTTTTCACTCCTTCTTCTATTTGACTCTTTATCATTCCCTCTAGTTTATTATCAGCTATACCTTTTTCTATGTTGGCATAGGCTTTTTTGCGAATACTATTTTTGGCTGCTGAAATAGATTTACGAGAGGCGTTTTTTACGTTTCTCTCATAAATTTCTCCTGCATTGTCAAGCTTGCTAGTTGTATAAACTAAATTGGCACGGAGTTTATCTTCAAGGTTCGAAAACATAACTTGAATTTCCCCAACATCTTCGATGGTATTACTTAAAACTTCTTTTATTTTCCTAAAATTTGAAATTCTTATTTTGTTCTCTACATCCAAGACTAATTGCTCAGTCATCCATTTTGAAAACTCGGAGACGTGGCTAAGTTCAAGTACCTTAGAAGAACTTAAAAATTTGTTATAAAATTTTTCGCAATCTTTTTCGTACTGTCCACCATAAAAATCGCCTAAAGAAACAAAGGCAGGATATGCACTCAAGATTTTATGCGAAATGTAATTATCTTCAAGAGTCTGGAGTAACACATCATCAACAGTGCGCAAGCTATTTGACTCTTCATCATCGATTAAACCTTCTTTTAATTGCCTTGGATTTTTAACAGATTTATTATAGACAAAATAAACTTCACTATGTTTAGATAGTTGGCGCGAAATTTTTTCAATCGTGCCTAAATTATTAACATCACCTTTTTGAGGCGGATTAGGTTTTCTGCTAACGTAAAAGATAGCGTGTGCTTTCTCAACCGCAGCATCTATTGACGCTTGAACTAGTTCTTCTTTGCCTTCAATACCCGGCAAATCAAGAAGTAAAAATCGCTTATCTTCAACCTCGAAATGATATTCACATACCTCTCGGGTGAAGTCGGAACGCCCATCACCTATAATATATCCATCGCTTAATTTTTCTAAATCCGATATGGTGCGCTGCCGAGCTGTATCAACTTCTTGAATCTCTGCTTGAATAATGCGCTCCTGCTGTTGATATTTATTATTTAAATTGTTGATTTCATTTTCAAGATGCTCTTGTTGTACTTTTAACTTAACATCCTTTTCTTTCGCGCTATTATCTTTAGATCTAATTTTATCGCGTAGTTGATTTTGCTGTTTTTTTATTTCTATTATCTGATTTTCGATTGTATCTCTTAATGGTGTTAACTCATCAATCTCTTTCTGCTCCTCGTGTTTGTGAAATAAACTTTTAATCATACCCCAAGTACTTGAAATCATCTTATCGAGAACTATTATATCGAGTTGACTTTTCTTAAGTTCTAAGTCCAGAAGTTGCTCATCGATCGATTTATTATCAATTTCAAGCCTATCTATCCTTAGTTGTATTTCTGATGTTACCTTATTAAGCGAATTTTTATTCGCTTCAATTATTTGTTGAATTTCATTTTTTTTCTATGTATTATTTCAGTCGAATTTCTAAAATTCTCTGTAAGAGATGTTAGTTCTTGACGTTGCACAGAAATCGCTTGATCCAAACCAACAATCATCTGTTTTTTGTTTTCAAAGCTTTTGTGTTCATCAAGCTTTTTGTGCTCATGTAGCAAAATCCTAAGGGTTTCAATTAAAGTAGATTTTCCGGCGTTAGTTTCTCCATAGAAAGCAATAGTAAAAGTATTCCACTCCGAGTTCTTCTCGAGGGAACTAATATTTTCTACTACTTCTTTTTTGACACCATTCAATTTTTCGATGGCATCGTTGCGATACTCTTCTGCTTGTTTATCATCACTGTTCTTTTGAAGAGCTAAAAGCAATTTTTCAATTTCTGATAATATCTTCGGATAGATATTCTGTGGGACTTTTCTTTTACCTTCCATAAGTTCACCATCTTTCACTACTAAGCCCAGTTAACTACAAGACTTACTATACGATCATTTTCACCATAACCTACACATTTAAAAACAGCTGTTAAAGCGTAAAATCTTAAATACAACTTTCCATTTGACTCTATTATTTTTTTGACCAATCCATCTTTCTACTCCAAATCCCTTGCGTTTTTAATAATTTAATTATAACATAATTCGATATATATTTCATTCTATTTCTGAAAGCTATCCCTTGCTATAAGTACCTCAAAGTTACTAACGCCTCAGTCAAAATATAGGGCACCTCTAAAAACGTATGAAAAGAGGTATAATAGATTAAAAATATGCTAACGAGGTATTGAAGATGAATTTATTTGGAGATAGCGACTATCTTGAAAAATTAAGTTTAAAAGGAGACCCTCTTGAGCGGCTAGAAAAAGTGGTT
>SAAR01000248.1 GCA_009916335.1 Erysipelotrichia bacterium
ATCTGATCTTTTGCATCAAAGTTTTTTGGATAAATATAAATAGCGACTGGTAATGATTTTGCCCCTAAATAAGCAAGCGTTGCTTCTTTTGTATTATTTGCATTTTGTTCATCAAAGGGTTGTCCATTTAATACATTATAATCCATATTCGTTTGTAAAGCGACAATCTTTGAATTTGTATTCATTTCTATTACCTTTTCAACAAGGGCGTTGGTATAGGCAATGCCTGTTGATGATGTGATTAATTCTTTCCCTTCTTTTCCTCTAACAATTGCCTGTACTTTTAGTGATTGTGAACGTTCACTTTGGTACATCGTGGCTAAATCTGTGTTAATAGTGAAAAAATTACTTCTCTCTTGATAATAATCATCATTGGCAATCACTTTTAATTCTTTATTCATGATGTCATCAAAACTGATATGTTTTTCACTACTAAAGCCAAGTGATGCTAAGGCAGATGTGGAAATTCTATTTTGTGCATCAACTATGACAATTAATCCAGGTTTTGATGTGTCAATGCTTCCTGCTAATACATCATAGTTAGCACTGACTACACTTGCTGAACGACTGTCCTCCACATTATCAGGAAAGGGTGTCCATGCATTCATCATATTTCCACTTGTTTTTGCCAATGCATAGCTACCGTCTTCATTTTGTACTACGATATTCAATCCTGTGGCTTTATTATAAGAAACTCCTCCTACATATTGTGAATCTAGTTTTTTTATATAATCAATGTATGTTTGATCGATACGATTTGTATGCATACTCGCTTCATGAATATCAGCTAGTGGAACTACTTCTTTTGTCTTTGAGTATTTCTTCAATCCTTTTGTTTGTGCATTTTCTTGATATTTTTCCATCGTGTCTGTATCCATTTGCATGGCTTGTTGTGTGATTGTGATTGGCATCTGTGAGAGTGAATCTTTTTCAAAGGCGTCAATTTGTATTTGAAAACCATTTGATAAGGCTAATATTAAAGCAATTCCTATAATACCAATACTAGAGGCAAATGCGGTTAGTATTGTCCTTCCTTTTTTCGTCATAATATTATTGAATGATAGATGTAAGGCACTTGCATAACTCATTGATGTTTTTTTAATATTAACTAACCCTGCTTTTTCTTTTTCTTCTTTTACAGGGTTACTATCAGCGATAATGGACCCATCTTTAAATTCGACGATGCGACTGGCATAAGTTTTTGCTAATTCAGGATTGTGTGTAACCATAATAACAAGTTTGTCTTTTGCGATGGTTTTGATCAATTCCATAATTTGTACGCTTGTTTGTGAATCTAACGCTCCTGTTGGTTCATCGGCTAAAATGATATCTGGATTATTTACTAACGCTCTTGCAATCGCTACACGTTGCATTTGTCCTCCTGAGAGTTGATTTGGTTTCTTGTGTGCATGTTCTTTTAAGCCGACCTTATCTAATGCTTCTAATGCTTTCATTTTTCTATCTGAACGTTTATAGCCACTTAACGTCATACTCATTTCAACATTATTTAAAACGCTAATATGAGAAATTAAGTTGTATGATTGAAAGATAAAACCGACACAGTTGTTTCGATAGGCATCCCATTCTGTTTGTTTGAAGTGTTTTGTACTTTTGTCATTAATGATCAAATCACCTTCGTCATAGCGATCTAATCCACCGACAATATTTAATAATGTTGTTTTCCCACTACCGCTTGGCCCCAATACTGCTACAAATTCATTTTTACGAAAGGTTACATCTACACCTTTTAAAGCATGTTGAATAAAATCCCCAGTTTGATAGCTCTTTTTAATTCCTTTTAATGTTAGCATCATTTTCCCCCTTTATTTATGTGTTCATTTTAACACAACTCGGTGCAATACAAAAGGGAACATCTTGGTATTGTTCCCTAACTTTCTTTTTTATCGCTTTGGTTTTCATTAATTTCTAACTCTGCTTCCCAAATACATTTGTCTTTTACTTTTAGAACTTTAAAACTTACATCGTCTATTATAATTGTACTATTATCATTCTCTGATGGGATATAGCCTAGTTTTTCAATTAATAATCCTGAAATAGTATCACTGGTATTGGAATGTAGCTGTAAGCCTAAATCATCATTTAAATCATTGATAGTAAATAGGCCATTGACAAGATAATGGCGATTATCTATTTTCTCAATTTTAGGTTCCCCTTCATCATACTCATCTTCAATCTCACCCATTACTTCTTCTACTAAATCTTCAATTGTGGCAATTCCAGAAAATCCACCATATTCATCAATAACAATCGCCATGTATTTCTTCTTTATTTGTAACTCATAGAATAGTTCGTCAATTTTTTTCGTTTCTGGCACAAAAAATGGTTCATGTAAAAGCGTTCTGATGGATATATGATCAAATCCTTTTCGATATGCTTCTAAGATAAAATCACGCATATATAAGACACCGATAATATGATCAATATTTCCTTCATAAACAGGAACTCTTGCATATTTTTTCGTTAACAATTGTTCCATATATTCACTTTGCTTGGCATTTACATCAATTGCAAATACATTGGTTCTCGCACACATGACCTCACGAACGATAATATCATCAAATTCAAACATTGATGTGATCATATCTTTTTGTGATTTTTTAAACACACCACGTTCTTGCCCTACTTCGATAAGTGAGCGGATTTCTTCTTCTGATACCTGTTCTTCTAAACCTTCATTTTTCATTCCTAATAAGCGTAACACAAGATTTGTTGAAAGTGATAAAATTTTAATGAAAGGTGATGCTATTTGAGAAACAAAGTTTATGGTGTTAATGGAAAACATTGAAATGCTTTCTGCTTTTTGTAAAGCGATTCTTTTTGGTACTAATTCACCAAAAACTAATGTAAAATACGATAAGATAATAGTGATCATCACCATTGCAATCGTTTGTGCATAAGCAATATTGAATCCTTCTAAATAACTACCTAATACTTTTGATATTCCTGTTGCGGCACTTGCACTAGCAAAAAAGCCTGCAAGTGTAATCGCAACCTGTATCGTTGATAAAAATTTGGTTGGTTCTTCTAATACTTTTTCAATTTTAATTGCTTTTTTATTTCCTTCTTCCGCTAGTATTCGTATTCTATTTTTATTCAGTGAAACGATTGCCATTTCTGCACAAGCGAAAAACGCATTCACTGCTGTTAAAACCAACAATAAAAACAATTGTGCAAAAATATGTAAGCCGTCTTGGTCCACTTCCATAAAAAAATGAATCCTCCTATTAAATGTATGTATGATAACACAAGCAGAGTGTTCTTGCAATGTTTTGCGAAAGAAAATATGGTTTCCTGATGTGAAAAGTTAAAACTCGCTTCCCGTCTTAAATAATCATGAAGGCTGCCATGTAGAATGCCTAAAGAAATCCTTTGATATTTTTCGCACATAGCCAATCTTTTGATTAACGTTTAGAGCGATGAAGGTGAGAATGTGATACATATAAATGCTTTACTAATCGCATATTTTGAATCTTAAAATCTATTTGTCGCTTTAAAGAAGTAATGTAATGTAACTATGTCTAAATCTATGTAATTATTTAAATAGAAAAGCAATGCTAAGGATTGACTATTTTAATGATTGTAAACCTTTAACATAACTGCATGAATTGATATAATTAGCCATATAAATGATAATTAATGGAGGTTTTTTATGGATTTATTTAAACTAAGCATGATTGAGTTGGCTATATCTACAATAATATTTGGTGTTGGTTATAGAAGATATTTTAAAGGACATGATGATTTTATTATCACGATTTGCTATTTGGGATTTCCATTTCTATGCTTTGGAGATAATATAGTTTTAGTCTTCTTAGAGATGAGCTTTTTACTACTATATTTAATTTGCATTGTTATACTTCGTGAAAGAAAAAAAAGAAAGAATAAGATAGATTCATAAAAAATTGCGAATCTCTACATATTAATCGTATCATTCATAATATAAAATACGACATTTCTTATCTTATTTTATTTCATTTCAATATGTGCTTTATCTCCCCCATAGCATTCTCCTATCTGTACCTTGCTAAAATAAACTTGGTAAACCTTTTCTAATTCATTCTGTCTTTTAAACAAAAGGCACATTTTAATCTTAAAATACGATTTACACTCTTCAGCACTCATAATCATATATTGTGTAACTAATTCATCTAATTATTTCTTGTTTTGAGAATTTAATTCATCTTTCGTTTCATTAATTATTTCTTCAGCACGATCACTAGCTTTGTTATACAAATCAAAGCACTGCTCTATTCTTAATCCAATGATTTCTAACTTTCTTTCTTACATATCATCTAATAGCATTTTTTCCTCTTTTCGTTAATATTTTCAAAATAATTATGGCGTATATTCAAGCATAAGTCAGTATAAAAAGTTATACTGGTTTTCAAATTTGAACACCATGACATTGCGTATTTCAGGTTTAATAACTTTGTAAATAAACCAGTATTTAATATTCTTTATTTGTTATAAACCTATACGATGATAAAATAAAAACTAAACTACATACAATTACTAAGTATATTGAAAAGTTTAAAATATTTGGTAGTAATAGTAATATGAAATCAGAAAGATTAGCAAATATATGAGCCATAATAGCAGGCAATAATGACTTTGTTTTTACACAAATTATTCCTAATATTATTC
>SAAR01000249.1 GCA_009916335.1 Erysipelotrichia bacterium
AAAAAGAGAATATATAAAAAGGTTTTGATATGAGCCGTATACTATCGTTAATTCATTCATAGGAATGATGGATAGTGAAAGTCTTATAGAAACAGACAAGTCTTGTATGCTTTCGAGTATATGGGGAAGTCTATGTATATAAGAGCCCAACGTGCTTTAGCCGTTGGAGTATCAGTGGAAATTGTTTAACAACCATCATTCCCCTATATCATAAAAAAGCTAAAATGCGTGATTTATTCCCAGCGTGGATACTTTGCTATCTTGGTAATATGTTAGGTATTTGTTTGATTGGTGTGTTGTTCATCATCTCACAAAGTGATAGTGATTTATTTGAAAACTATTTAAATAGTGCTTGTGTAGCGAAATTAAACTTCACTTTTTTCCCCTTATTAATGAGAGCTCTCTTATGTAATTTTATTGTTTGTATGGCATCTTTTGCATGGCATAAGGTAGAAAAAGATGGTACAAAAATTATTATTATGATGTTTTTAGTCGCTGCCTTTGTCATTGCAGGACTTGAACACTGCGTTGCTAACTGGGGCTTTTTCGCAATGACTTTCACACAATATGGATTCGACTTTGATTGGACACAATTTCCTTTGCATATGGTAATCACTACTTTGGGAAATATCATCGGTGGTAGCCTATTATTAGGATACCCTTTATACCAAATTATGAAGAATGATAAATAATGAAAATTGTTTCTTTTTATGTATTTTTTTACATTTTATATTGACACATAATGAAAATCGAGTAAAATAAACCTAACAACATTGAAGAGGACAAGTACTTTATGCACTGCTTATAGTGAATCGACGATAGTGGAAAGTCGATAGTAAGACATAAAGGAAACAACACCTTGGAGTTGCTTATGCGAATGTTAGTAGTGTAAGCCGCATGGAATGCGTTATCATACTTATTAATGCTAGTTAATAAAAGGATCATACAATGGTGTATGATATTAGGGTGGTTATTAAGCGAATTACAGTCATTCGTCCCTATGGGATAAGTGGCTGTTTTTTTATTTATATAAAAAGGAGAATGATAGATATGTGTGGATTTTTGTATAGTAGTGATTTAGAAATTAGTAAAGAGGAATTTGAGCATGCCTTCAACAAAATTGCTTATCGAGGACCAGATGCAAGTCGCATTGAAAGTAATGAACATGGTATTTTTGGTTTTCATCGTTTAGCAATTATGGGTTTAAATGAATTAGGCATGCAACCTTTTCACCTACAAGGAAACATCGCTATTTGTAATGGAGAATTATATGGCTTTCGTAAATTAAAAGAAGATTTACAAAGAAAAGGGTATCCTTTCATATCACAAAGTGATTGTGAATTATTAATTCCACTATATTTGGAATATGGATTAGATATGTTTGCTATGCTAGATGCAGAATATGCCTGTGTTTTATATGATAAAAAGCATGATTGCATTGTTGCAGCTCGTGATCCTTTAGGGATTCGTCCTATGTTTTATGGGTATGCAAAAGAAAGTGGTAAAATCATGTTTGCCAGTGAAGCAAAATGTTTAATTCCCCTTTGTAGCCAAGTATTCCCTTTTCCTCCAGGACATTATTACTATCGAGGAACATTTACATGCTATCAAGATATTTCACAAGCAAGCAGATGCATTGATACAGATATTGATACCATTTGCAGTGGTATTAAATTTAGATTAATGCAAGCCATTGAAAAACGTATGGACGCAGATGCTCCTGTTGGTTATTTATTAAGTGGTGGATTAGATTCTAGTTTGGTTTGTGCCGTTGCTGCCCAAATGAAAGATTGTCCTATTAAAACTTTTGCGATTGGTATGGCAGAAGATGCCATTGATTTAAAATATGCCAAAATGGTTGCTGAACATATCGGTAGTGAACATTACGAGGTAATCATTAGTAAAGAAGATGTATTAGGTTGTTTACATGAAGTCATTGAAGTGTTAGAAACATGGGACATCACAACCATTCGTGCCTCTATAGGTATGTATTTATTGTGCAAGTGGATTAAACAGAACACCGATGTAAAAGTGCTTTTCACAGGTGAAGTATCAGATGAGTTATTTGGTTATAAATATACTGACTTTGCCCCTAATGAATGTGAATTTCAAAAGGAAGCACAAAAACGAGTAAAAGAATTGTATATGTATGATGTCTTGCGTGCCGATCGTTGTATCTCTAGCAACTCTTTAGAAGGACGTGTTCCCTTTGGTGATTTAAGCTTTGTCGATTATGTCATGAGTATTGCCCCTAGTAAGAAAGTAAACACTTATCAAATGGGTAAATATTTATTACGAAAAGCATTCGATCAAGACCTTTTGCCTGCTAGTATTTTATATCGTGATAAAGCAGCCTTTTCTGATGCCGTAGGACATTCATTAGTTAATATCATTAAAGAGTATGCAGAAACAAAATACAGTGATGAACAATGTAAGCTAAAATGTAGTAAATATAAACACTGTCCACCTTATACGAAAGAAAGTTTATTATATCGTGAAATTTTCGAACAATATTATCATGGACATGACACTTTAATTAGTGGTTATTGGTTACCTAACCAAACATGGAAAGGTTGTCAAGTTGATGATCCAAGTGCTCGTGTGTTATCCAACTATGGTAAAAGTGGTGAATAATCTTTTTATTGGGCAAATCATTCGCAAAATTTTTTCTTTCTGTTTATGATTAAATTATCGAAGCATAATAGATAATAAATAAGGAGGACTATGCGATGAGCAAAATAATTGTGGTAGGTGCAAACCATGCAGGAACCGCCGCCATTAATACGATTTTAGATAACTATCAAGGACATGAAGTGATTGTCTTTGATAGCAATTCAAACATTAGTTTTTTAGGCTGTGGAATGGCATTATGGATTGGTAAACAAATTGATGGTGCAGAAGGACTATTTTATGCCAATAAACAACAACTAGAAAATAAAGGTGCGAAAATCTATATGGAAACATTAGTTGAACGCATTGATTATGAAGAAAAAGTCGTTCATGCAAAAGGGAAAGATGGTAAAACCTATACAGAAACATATGACAAATTGATTTTAGCAACTGGTTCCTTGCCAATTGTACCTGCCATTGAAGGAGTAAACTTAAAAAATGTTCAACAAGTAAAACTATATCAAAACGCCCAAGATGTGATTGCTAAATTAGAAGACGATTCATTACAAAATATTGTTGTAGTGGGTGGTGGATATATTGGTGTAGAATTAGCAGAAGCATTTGAACGTTGCCATAAAAAAGTTACACTTATTGATTGTGCTAATACTTGTTTATCCTCTTATTATGATGAAACATTGACTAATTTAATGAATGATAACTTAAAAACACATGGCATTAATTTAGCATTCAATGAAAAAGTGATTCGTTTAGAAGGTAAAGATCGTGTAGAAAAAGTCATTACTGATAAGCATGAATACAAAGCAGATATGGTTATTTTAGCGATTGGTTTTAAAGCGAATAACCAATTAGGAAAAGACGCTTTAACCCTATTTAAAAATGGTGCCTATCTAGTGGATAAAACACAAAAAACATCATTAGATGATGTGTATGCGATTGGTGATTGTGCAACCGTATACGATAATGCGATCAATGATGTGAATTATATCGCTTTAGCAACCAATGCCGTTCGCTCAGGAATCATTGCTGCTCATAATGCTTGTGGTACTAAGTTAGAAAGTGTTGGTGTACAAGGTAGCAATGGAATTAGTATTTATGGATTCAACATGGTATCCACTGGACTTACTTTAGCAAAAGCTAAGCAACATGGCTTTGATGCGACAATGACTAGTTTCCATGATTATCAAAAACCAGGCTTTATTAAACAAAATGAAATGGTTGATATTGTCATTGTATATGATAAGCAAAGTAGACGTATCTTAGGAGCACAGATGGCATCTTTTTATGATTTATCAATGGGTATCCATATGTTCTCTTTAGCCATTCAAGAACAAATGAGTATTGATAAATTAAAATTACTTGATATTTTCTTCTTGCCACATTTTAACCAACCGTATAACTATATTACAATGGCTTTATTGCAAGCGAAATAATTCCATTTTTTACTAGTAAAAAGTTAGTATATTTAAAAGCCTGCTCGCACAAAATAGTGTTAGGAGGTAAAGTAAAATGGCAAAACAAAAAGCAACGAAAAAAGAACGTTTTGTAGCTGTTCGTAAGAATGCTGATGGTACTTTAAAAGAATTTAAATCAAATTCTGGTAAAGTATATGATTACGAAATGGCATTAGAAGCCGTTGAAAACGGTGAAATCGAAAACGCTCTCCCTTTTACTGGACGAGATGGTGCTAGACACATTCGTGGTAAAAATGATGGCGACGATGCAAATAACTTATCCAGTTTAAAGCAGTTCTAAATTAGTTTAACAAACTTAAAAACACACTTGTTCCATTTTGTTCAAGTGTGTTTTTGTTTACTTATTGAATAACAATAGCAATTGCCTTATCTACTATCTATTTCACTCCATATTGTGCGTAATATGCATCAATACGTTCTTTTATTTCATCATCAATGACGATTTTTCCATTGCGTTCTTGATTGTATAAATGTTCTACTACTTCAGGCATAGAAACAATAGCAGCTGTTTCAAAACCATATAGTTCTTTTACTTCATCAAGGGCTGTTTTATCA
>SAAR01000250.1 GCA_009916335.1 Erysipelotrichia bacterium
TCAAAAAGTTGAAGAGGCTGAATTGCGTGGAATTGAGAGTAGCATCAATGAACAAATGGTCCGATTTAACGATAGAATCTACGAGAAAAAAAGAAAAGCGCCTGTACTAGATTTAGATAGTGGCACAACATATGAATTCTATACACCTGACGATAGCGGCACAGGAACTTCCTATAAGAGTCTTATTGTATTTGACTTGAGTGTTTTAGAAACAACTATGTTGCCTGCCCTGGCACATGATTCGCTTCTATTTAAGAACATTGGTGATGAACCACTTAATAAGATAATTCAGCTATACACAGAGTTTGATAAACAAATATTCATTGCTTTTGACAAAGGCGAATCTTACTCAGAGGAAACTAGCCAAATTCTTAATAGCACTGCTGTCATTCGCCTTAACGAAAATGGTGATGAACTATTTGGACGCTCATGGAATATCAAGGAGTGAGAATTATGGGTATCAGTTTAAGCTACAACCGATTATGGAAACTGTTGATAGATAGAGGAATGACCAAGCAGGATCTAAGAAAAATCACAGGTCTAAGCTCTGCCTCAATTGCTAAGTTAGGCAAAGGTCAGAATGTTAACACCGAAATGCTAATTAGAATATGCAATGCATTGAATTGTGATTTACACGACATTGTAGAAACTGTTCATGACGACAAATTAAATTAGTAAGAGTGTACCATTGGTATTGAAATACTTGCTAATGCTTCTACGCTTTTAGGGTGTAAGGAGGCGGATTTATTTGAGACATTTACAAGATAAAAAGAAAGAGGTGTTTACATGGATAGACTAGGTTTTAGTTCTTTTGTTAGTTCTATCACTCATCAACTAGAAAAAATGCACATCATTGAGAATGACTCCAGATTTTCTAGAAAGACAACTCCTACTGATTTTGAGAAATTAGTAGTTGAGGCATCAAAGATAGTTATGCAGACAGAAAAGATTGAATGTAAAATAGACTACACTGAGGGAGGGCATGCCTTTCCTGATATTGTTTTCACTTTTGGTGATGAGAAATCTTACGGTATAGAAGTAAAAAGTTCTACTCAAGCCAACGCATCTGAGACTTCTTGGATTATCTTAGGAAATAGTATTCTAGGCACTACTAGAGTTGATGTGGACGATCTATATATCGTATTTATAAAAGTGGGCGATAATGGTTGTTTTATAAAGAGTGCTCGCTATGAAGATTCTGTCTCAGATGTTGCAGTTACACATAGCCCTAGATATAAACTCGATTTAAATCAGTCAGCAGATCAATCTTTCTTCTCAAAAAGTGGTATATCTTATGATGAAATGAAAAAATCTGAAAATCCTATAGGCTTAGTAACCGACTATTTTAAGGACAAAGGTTTGACAGCTTGGTGGATTGCAGAGAGCACGCCTGCCGTCATCAAAAATTGGAATGAATTAAATTTGGATGAAAAGAAAGAGATTCTTTCAAAATCTTTAATCCTATTTCCAGAAATCATATATTCAAGAAGTTCAGAAAAATATAAGAGACTATCAAAATGGCTAGTTGCAAACTATAGTGTTGTTGATTCTAGTCTACGGGACAAATTTACTGCTGGCGGAAGATCTACGTTGACAGTCAATGGAAAGATTTTCAGTGATCTTCCCAAAATATTTGAAACTTTCCAAAATTTATCTGAGCAATTTATGCTTGAAATAAAAAACGTATCATCAGAGGATTTAGAGGAATTTTGGAATTCCTATAACCTTCAAAATGATACGCTTGATAATAGATTAACTTATTGGATAGATGTTGTTACTCACGGTTTCAGTAACGATAGCAAAGGAGATACCTACATAAAATTTATTAACAATGTATTATCCGAAGTATACAGACCATAAATCTTCAAGACGTTTAGCAATATGAAATGCCATTAATGGTGGAACAGCATTACCAATCATTTTATAAGCACTTGTTGCAGATACCCCGTCTCGCCCTGGTCTTATAAATTGATAATTATCAGGAAATGATTGTATACGGGCACATTCCCTAATTGTTAGGCGTCTTTCCTTTTTCCCTTCAGAAAGCTCCTCAAAGTGCGTTCCTCCATTTTCTTTAGAGAGCCTTCTAAATTCAATATTCCCGTGGTGCTCAGATCTTATTGTGGGTGCAATGCCATTTAAATCAACCTCAATTTGACCCTGGCAATGCTTCCCCATGAATTTTGCTTTTGAGTACCTTTGTTGGTCAATATCAGAAGACTTTTCTGGTTCATCTAAATCACCTAATATTTCCTTAACCGTTACATAGGGTAACAGCCCTGCTTCCCCTGAATTAGTATGTGTTTTTGATGGGTAAGGATCTAACTCCGGATGATTGTGTACATTTTCGATTTTTTCTAGAATCCCTGGTTTTAAATCTTTCTTTCTAACCCCTATGAAAATAACCCTTTCCCTACTTTGAGAAACCCCATAGTCAGCTGACAACAAGACCTTTGTTGGGAATACATAGTAACCACCTTCAGATATGCTTGAAAAATCCGATTCTATTATTTCCTTAATATCACCTAGATTAGTTAGCCCCTTAACATTTTCTGCCACAAAAACTTTTGGTTGGGTGATAGATATAACTTCTCTCATCCACATGTATAATTGCCCCCTACTCTCTTCCGTAGGCTCATCGACATCAAGTTTTCCACCATTATGTGAGCTTTCCGAGTTAAATCCTAACCTTTTCCCTGCAATTGAAAAATCTTGGCAAGGGAAACCTCCTGTCACCACATCAATATTATCCGGAAATACTTTAATTTGATTCCTTTGATGCAGTTTAACAAGATCAACTATACTATCTAAACAGTATACCGACTCCTTCTCAGCAAAAAATTCCGACCATGCAACTTGTGTCGCTGGAACAATATCATTTGCAAATACTGTTGTAAATCTTGTCTTTGGCAGTCTAATGAATTTATCGTTTACTTCTTCAACTTTCCAATCACTATTTATCCGATAATTATATTGCTGTTTGAAAATATCGAAATGTCCTTCAAAGCCTAAATCCATTCCTCCACAGCCAGAAAATAATGAAAGTACACGTAATTCTTTTTGCTCTTTATCACAGGGTTTCTGAGCAGCCTTCGGGACTAGCCATACCCCGCTCTTCTTAACTACTCCATCTATTTGTAACTGTCGACAATAATACTGAACTTGTCTTTCAGAAACTTTCCATTCCTTGGCTTTTTCTTTAACTGATACATATTCCACAGTAATCTTCCTTTCGTTCAAACGAATGATATTTCTATTATACTTCGTTTGAACGAAATGTCAAGTTAGGCGGAAACATTTGTTCTTTTGCAGTTTTTCTTTCTTTGCTCCCTTGTTTAACACCTATAGGGCACTGAAATTCATTGTAAAACTATCACTCTTTCCGATTAATATTTGAAACGATGACTAGTCAGCTTGTAACAACCTTCATGCATTTTGTAGCATTCTTGTTAACTCGTCTAGTCATCAGTTATGTTAGCTGATAACTTCAAATCCGCCACCTTTAATAATTTCTCTCAAACAAAAATCCGGGATAAGTAATTAGCAAGTCATGGAAAGCTAAAAACTTGCTCTTAAACTTGCTCTATTTATAAAATAAGAACTGTTTATATGTCCATTATAATGAGATGTGTTTTCGGCTCCATAATTCTGTTAAATTAATATCATCACTGCTTGGTCGGTTTTTTTCCTCTTTGTCAACTTTTACAAATATCGGAACTTGAATTGCGTTTCCAGTAATAATAGCTTCACCTTGCCCCAAGCTAGGAATCTTCTGATATGAACTTTTATCTAAGGTTGGCATAGTATTTTCAAGCATTCTTAAATCTTTCTCATTCACTAATCGATGTATTAAATAGTTGTGAATTTGAGATAGAATAGTTGAAGATATATCTGCGGGCCTTTGACTCGATAAAGTAAGGTAAAATCCGAATTTTCTTCCTTCTTTTATTATTTCTTCAAAAACTGAAAGCCTGTAATCTTGCCAATCATCACCATTATTTCTATAATCAGCATTTAAAATATTGTGTGCTTCATCGATTATCAAATGCTTAGTTTTTGTTACGTCATTTCCAGCGACAATCTTTTTCTGCTCATCATATATCATTTTTGAAAGTAACATTGGAATCAATCGAGTAATTTCTTGGTTAGCATATACTAAAGAAATAATATTAAGAGTTTTATACTTATCCGATATATCTTCTACAACCTCAATAACTTTTTCTAAACTAGAAAATGCAGTGTCTATGCGACTAAATAGCGGATTCAAATGTTCTATATTTGTAGACTTCCAAGAGGTCTGATGCACTTTCTGAAAATCTAAATGCATTTTAAGTTTTTTAATTTCATTGTTACTTTCAAAGGTTTTGGAAAGTTCATCTTTAATTTGATTCAAGTTCAAATAAACAATATCTTCAGGTAACATATCCGATTTATCATTTATGTATTTCTTTTCTCCATCATTCATATACATATATGCTTTGCGTTGCGAATGATACTCTAATCCTTTAAGTTCATTAAACAAAGAATTATTATTAAAACAACTGGTCTTGGTAAAAAAATTCGCAAATTTAGACGTAAATTGGGCAATGTAAGCTATGTTGTGTTTACCGGAGCTTTTTTAAATCAAGAAAAA
>SAAR01000251.1 GCA_009916335.1 Erysipelotrichia bacterium
TTGTCGACCTAATTATACTTAAAAGTGCCTATTTATGGGCTTTGTTAGATTGATTTTAGTTGGTGTTTTTACTGGAATCTATGTGCGAAAGTTGAGTTAGATAAGTTGAGCAAAATACCTATGGAATTAAAAATTGGCATAGCATTGTCTGGTGGTGGATTTAGAGCCTCAGTATTTCATATAGGTGTGTTTAAAACTTTAGCAAAAAATGGCTATATGAATAAAATAAAATATATTTCTACTGTCTCAGGCGGCTCTTTTACAATAGCATTAATTTTAAAATTAAACAATAATCAATGGCCGAATGACGAAGAGTATCTAGAAAAAATTTTACCGGAGCTAAAAATGTATTTTACAAAACTTGGATTAGGTCAAAAAGCAATTTGCCGATTATTTATTCCAAAACATTGGAGTAAACTTTTTAGTAGAGCTAATATTATTGCATATTCTTTAAAAAAAGACTGGAGTATTATTAATAATTTATCAGATTTACCAATATCACCCATGTGGGAAATAAATGCTACAACAAATGAAACAGGTAAAAATTGGAGTTTTTCGAAAATTAAAATGGGAGACTGGAAATTTGGATATATTATGGATCCTAAATATGATATTGCAGAGGCCGTAGCAGCTTCTGCTGCATTTCCAGGTATTATAGGAAGATACTCTTTCAAATCTTCATGCTATACAAACTGGCATGATTTTGATTATAATTGTGAAGCTTTTAATAAAAAAACTAAACCTATTATGTTTCAAAAATTACATTTGTCAGATGGGGGACTCTATAATAATTTAGGAGAAGAAGCATTAATTGACAAGCTAGGTGAAACATTAATTAAAGATATAAATTTTCTGATTGTTAGTGATGCAACACATATTCTAAAAAACGAACAAAGTAAATCAATCTTTAATCCCCTAGGGAGAACTCTACGATTAATTGATATTGCAATGGATCAAATAAAATTATTAAGAGTCAGAGCTTTTCATAATTTTCTCGAAAAAAATCCTAAAAGTGGTCTTTACTTACAATTAGGTCAATATGATTCGTTAATGAAGAACAAATTTGACTTAAAAATGCTAAAAAATATAAAAACTAGTCTTTTCTCTTTATCAAGTAAAGAGTATGATGAATTAGTGAATTATGGAGTTGAAATAACTAATGTAGGGCTGGATAAGTGGTATAACAATTAATTTGGCTGATTATATCTACTAACTAATAAATTCTTTTGTAAAACTAAATTACTAGTTAACTCTGATTCCTTTTGTTAACGCTTAAAGTAAAACTTTACAACCACGCAATTTTAAATACTCGATCCATTCTTGTTGTGAAGTGCTCAATTTTAAGTGATCGTTTTCCATAATGCTAAACCACTTTAACTCTGTCAAGTTAGTAATGCGATCTGGTAAGTGGATAAGCCTATTATTTGCAATGTAGAGGTTTTCAAGATTTTTTAAATCACAAATTGTCTCAGGGAGTGTTTCAAAGAGATTGTCTGAAAGTATTAGCGTATTAAGGTTTTTTAGATTAGAGATAGAATCTGGTAAGACTTCCAGTTGGTTTTCGCTTAAATCAAGTATTTCCAGTTGCGTAAATGTGAATAGTTTGGTATCCAGTTGATGCAAAGAGCTGTTTGAGAGATCGCAATAGTTGGATGTAATAAATTGAAATAATTTTAAGTTGTATATGTCATACATTGACACGGCCTCTCCTTTACTATTTTTGTTAGTATAGGAAATAGCAAGGTCATAAAATGTCTAAGATTAAAGCAAATGCCCTTCTTCGAAATTTTTGATAAGGTTGATAAGCGCTAATACCATCAGTTGGGCATCAAAAGATTCTTTAGTCATATCTTTTCGCTCTTCATGCACGCCACCATTTCCAATAGTGCGTATGGTTTGAAGATAATTCGTCATGCTTTTTGTGAAAACATTTTTTTCATAAGATAAGTATCGGATTTTATCGCTAAAAGAGACAGAAGCTCCATTGCTTTCAAAACGCTTGTAAATATTTGATGTTAATATCTCAGCAACTTTTCTGACTTTAAAAATAACGTATTCTGGGTCTGAAGTGATATAGGCACTAACTTTTTTAGTGTCTAATGTAGGCGATACATATACTTCTAGTTGATTTAATGCTGCAATAAAGTCATAGTGTGGCACAACAGGAGTCACAGCTACAGAACTTACGGTCACATTTTCTGAGAAGGCTGTTACTTCAAAGATTTTTTCATAACGCTTGTGCCCTTCAACATCGTTTGCTCGAGATGAGATCAGTTTGGTGTCAAAATTTTCATCAAAATGTTTATAAAAAAGATCGAGTCTAGTGTTTCTTTTATCATTTATATTAGGACTTACGCAGATAAACAGAGCATTGCTATTAAGCGTCGAAGATACTTTTTGAAAGAAATCATGATTGAGAGTAAATCCTTCAATATCTAGAATATTTGAGAAAAGATGAATTGTTTTATAGCGTTTGTCGAAAAATAAATCCTCATCTTTTAAACAATCCAAATCAGAATTGATAGCAACAACATTACATGTACTGTTCTTAAAGATATCGACATGCAACAAACCTCTATTGAGGGCCAATAATGAAGGCTCAATAAGACAGATGTTCTTAATATTAAGGTTAATCTTCTTCTCACGTATATACTCAAAAAGTACCATGGAAGCCATTGCTTGCCCACATCCCCAGTCTATAATGTTGACATTTTCATCTTTAAGTGAGTTTGCAACCACATCAAAAGCACTGTAGAGCTTTGCTTTGTGCTTTGCTCCAAAAGAAACCATGTATTTAAATAACAACTCCTCAGAGTCTATAATCGCTTCACCTCGTGACAAGCGTTCATACAAGCTCTGTGGATCCCCTGTAGCTTTTACATATGAATAGGCAAGTTCTCTTACAGTTTCAAACGATGGACTTGCTACATTGTAGAGAGCTTTACTGTAAGAACTTTGCTCTATATGCGGGGTTAGGTTTTGTAAAGCACATTGTTGGGTATTGGGAGCCAAGGCATCTATTTTGGCTTTTACATCTACTATGGATGTAGTAAAATTTTCAATCGATATTGTGGAGACGGTTTCACGTATCAATGGATGGGATAAAAGAGGATAAGTTGTTTGGCGTTCTTCAAAAAGCTTATTTAGCGTTTTTGCTAAAGAGGAATTGTTGATGCGATGAAATTGTCCAAGGGCACCTAGATAGTAGTAAAGCAGACTGCTTACAGCTTTATAATCTGCTTCTTCTTCACTTGTAGATTCACTGATGAGTGTTGCAATGGCATCAAATCGTGTAAAATAATCCGTAGCAATATTATTGACTTTTAGATAAAGCTTTGCTGCTTCAAGTCTTTTTTTGACACTACTTTGGGGAAGGTAATTTAAAACATTGACAATAGCGCCTATAAGCCCTGCTTGCTCAAATTTTTGTGCCAAAAGAATTAAAAATGCATTAATGATTGAAGGATTTTCATTGACGACCAATTGGCGGTCTTCAAGGTCATACAATAGATCTTCGATATCAAATTTTAATGTATTAAGTGTGTCATAGCTTAAGGTATTAAAGAGGGTTTCTATCTCTATCAGGGAGCTCTCAAGGTATTGGGAGAAATCATCTTGAGATCGAAGAGATTTAATGTTTTGCGCAAGTTCTACAAAAGTGATCATAGTTTTTTATCCAACTCGAAAAAAGTGATTAATTCTGAGACTTTAATCGTAGAAGCCTGTTGTTTCAGCTCATCTATCACCTCTTTTTTTTTAGCAAAAGGCTCATGATTTGAATAAGATATAAGGCGTTTAAACCACTTAGCAATATAAGACAATAGGTGATCTTTCCCCAAAACAATTTCGTCATTGTATGAATTCATTCCTTGGTCAATCATTGTTTCAATGGATTTTTTGCTTACTTTGATGTACTGAGCACCTTCTTTTTCTTCACCAATAAATTCATACCATAAATTAAATTCTTTATCATTAGACTTTTGCATAGGTTTTTTAGGATTTGGATAGCATAGATAATCCAAAGTCCTAGCGTTGTTTTTATCTTTAAAACTATGGCGATAAATAGATTCAATTGTCATATAATCTAATTTAGTATCGAGCTTAAATTTCATATTCCATTCTTGTCCAAAAAGTTTTACAAAGTAAGAATCATGAATCTCAATGTGTTCAGCTGCTCTAAGCGTTCTATAACCAAAATAGATCCCCAATATGGCTAAAGCTTTTTCTGCAAGATGTTCTGGAATAATATCTTTGATGTTAGATTTAATGCTATCTTTTCTATTAGAATTTTTGTCCCTAACATAAAATACTAATGCTATGAAGTAATAAAGTTCTGCATTTTTTTCTAACAGCAGAGGCAATATTTTTCGAGTCGAATTGGGCTCAAGAATCTTTAAAAAAAGCTTTTTTATCTCATTATCCTCGATTGATTGAGCGATAGTTTCAATAAAGCTCTCATTGATTTGTTCTTTTGAGTAAAGTAACTTTTTAAATGAAAGACTTTGACTTATAATAGACAACCCATCATATGTTTTATCATCGAGTTTTTTAGGCATATAGCTTGATAAAATTGCAAAATAATTATCTGAATAATTGGCTAAAGTAGCAGTATC
>SAAR01000252.1 GCA_009916335.1 Erysipelotrichia bacterium
ATTGATAATCTAAATCATTACTAATAAAGGAGTTATGTGTAAAAATTTGACATCGAGAAACGCCCTTTAAACGCGTAAAGATGGGGTCGGACGTCAAAAATGAGGTGGAAATGCCTCTTGCTTATATCTTGTTTAAGATGGAAAAACAAGGTGTTAGTACAAGTATAGAAGTGTTAAATGAAATTGCGGATCATACCTTAGCGATGATTAAACAATTAGAAAAAGAAATTTATGCATTAGCAGGACATGAATTTAATATTAATTCACCGAAGCAGTTAGCTGAGGTTTTATTTGATGAACTCTCTTTAAAGGCGAATAAGAAAAGAAGTACAGCAGTTGATGTGTTGGAAAAGTTATATCATGCACACCCTGTGATTCCTTTATTGATGGATCAACGAAAATATCAAAAGATTTATTCTACTTATGCAGAAGGGTTAAAGAAGTATATTCAAGAAGATGGGAAGATTCATACTATCTTTAATCAGTGTTTAACACAAACAGGTAGATTATCTTCAAGTGAGCCAAATTTACAAAATATCAGTGTGAAAGATGAGGAAGCAAAGCAGGTGCGTAAAGCGTTTGTAGCAAGTGCAGGCTGTCTGCTTTATACAGTGGATTATTCACAGATTGAACTACGCATGTTAGCACATATGGCACAGGAAGAAAAGATGATTGAAGCGTTTAATCAAGGTTTAGATATTCATACGAAAACAGCGATGGAAATTTATGGTTGTGATGCAGATGAAATCACAAAGACGATGCGTAGAGAAGCCAAGGTTGTTAATTTTGGAATTGTGTATGGACAAAGTGAATTTGGGTTAAGTCAAGAGTTAAACATTACAAGAAATGATGCGAAAGAGTTTATGAATCGCTATTTTAATAGTTATCCTCGCATTAAAACATATATGGAAGATACGATTGCAAAGTGTAAAGAGCAAGGGTATGTCAAAACCTTGTTTAATCGTCGCCGTAATATTCCTGAAATTAATGATAAAAATTATATGACAAGAGAATTTGGTAAGCGTGCAGCAATGAATGCACCGATTCAGGGAAGTGCTGCGGATTTAATTAAATTGGCGATGATTAAAGTGGATCGTTTATTGAAAGAAAAAAACTTAAAATCAAAAATGATTTTACAAGTACATGATGAATTGATTTTTGATGTATACGAAGATGAAAAAGAACAAGTCGAACAAATTGTAAAAGAAGGAATGGAGCATGTTTGTAAGTTAGATGTTCCTTTAGTGGTCGATGGTAGTTTTGGAAAAGACTACTATGATGTGAAGTAATATGCCAGAATTACCTGAAGTTGAAACAGTCCTAAGAACACTAGAAAAGCAGATGGGTACACCACAGATTAGCAAAGTGCAAGTCTTATATGATAAGATGATTGCGACAAGTGATGTGCAAACGTTTGTAAAAGGGCTAAGTAATGAATGTATTATTGATTATCATCGACTTGGAAAATATCTGATTTTTGAATGTCAAGCACATTATTTAATTGTTCATATGCGAATGGAAGGAAAGTTTTATTTGCAGTTGCCTGATGAACCGTATGATAAACATACACATGTATTGTTTGATTTAGCAGATGGTCGTCAGTTGCGTTATCACGATACAAGAAAGTTTGGACGTATGTATCTTTATGGAAAAGAAGAGGATTATCGTAGTTTATCGTGTTTTAAAAATGTTGGGTATGATGTGTTTGATGAAAATTTACATGCCATGGTTTTATATCAGGCATCAAGACATAAGAAAATTACTTTAAAACAGTTTTTGCTGGAGCAAAAAGTAATGGCAGGAGTTGGTAATATCTACGCTGATGAAATATGCTATGCGTGTGCCTTACACCCTTGTACAAGGGTGTATCGTTTATCCAAAAAAGACTGTGAAAATATTTTGTTTGAAACACGCAGAATATTAAATGGTGCGATTAAAGCTGGAGGAACAACGATTCGTAGTTATACATCATCATTGAAAGTAGATGGAAGATTTCAGTTACAGTTAAAGGTACATGAAAGAAAAGGGGAAATTTGTGCTCGATGTGGGCAAGTGATTGAAAAGATACAAGTAGCAGGGAGAGGAACGAGTTTTTGTAAAGCTTGTCAGAAACGTAAATAAAATGAAAAAAATAGCGTTAACAGGGAATATGGGAAGTGGAAAATCATATGTTGGTAAAATCATTGCACAATGCAATGTTTTTGTGCTGGATATGGATAAAGTCGCAAAGCAGGTGCGTAAAGAGCAAAGTGAAGAATTGCTTAGAATGTTTGCTTGCCAAAATACACAAGAGTTAGCACAGTTAGTTTTTAGTGATGAAACAAAACGAGCTGCCCTTGAAACGTTTCTATATCCTCTTATGTTAGCGAAAATGCAGGCTTTTTTTATAGCACATCAAAAAGAAAAGCTTTGTGTTGTAGAAGTGCCTTTATTGTTTGAAAAGCAGTGGGAAGTGTATTTTGATGAAGTGTGGTGTGTTTCTTGTGATGAAAAAGAAGCATTACAACGATTGTGTCAGTATCGTCATATTCCAGAAAAGGAAGCAAGGAAAAGATGGTCTAAACAGATGTCGATGGCTGAAAAAGTAGAAAGAAGTCAACATATCATTTATAATAATCGTGGTGATGATGTTGAAAAGCAGGTAAAAGCGTTATTGAAAGGGGAGGAATATGATGTTGAAAAAAGATAGCCTAGTGAAAATAGAAATGAATAAAGATATGTCGCCACATTTATATTCTTCACTGAATTTATTGTATTTACCACTAATGGGGGAACAGGCATTTTTGTTTTATACAACATTAATGGCGATTAAATTGAATGATTTGCAGATCAAGAACCATATTTTAATACAAAAGATAAGTGGTTTAAGTAGTGGGGCAATAGAGAAAGCAAGAAAGAAATGTGAAGAATTTTTATTGTTGCGTACTTATTATAATGAAAGAGAAGATGCTTACTTATATGTTCTTGATGTGCCAATGAAGGTAACGAAGTTTTTAGGACATGAAGTGTTTGGGCGTTTATTACTAGATAGCATGGGGGCAGATGTAATTAGTTTTTATCGCTCACAAATGGTGAAAAAACGGATTAGTCGCACTGCCTATAAAGAAATTTCGGCAACGATGCAAGATACTTTAAAAAATAACTGGGATTATCAAAAGGAAAAATCATTCCAAGATGTAAAAGAGGAAATGGATATGATTAATTATGGCTTTTTGAATGTTATTTTTGATGAAAAAGTGTTTTTAAATGGTTTGAGTGATATGCTATTTCCTTTAAAAGAGCGAACAAAGAAAAATTTAAGAACGATTTCTGAGATTGCCACAATTTATGGGATCAATGAAGTGATGATGAAAGCGTTGATTGCCAAAGGAATTGATTTGCCACAACAAAAATTCAATGCACAAAAGTTGAAAAATGTGTGTATGAAAAGTAAAGCGAAATACGCTTCTCAAACAAGCGATCCTTATCAATTACCACCAAGAAGGTACTTGGAATATAAACAAAATGGAGTGCCACTTGGAAACGCAGATATTAAGTTGATTGAGAAGTTGATGGGGGAATATCGCTTACAGCCGATTGTCGTGAATGTGTTGTTAGAAACAGGGCTATTAAAAGATAAGGATAACCCTAGAATTATTGCTAGTGATATTGAGCGCATGGCTGGAAGTTGGTTGCGTTTGAAGATTGATACCTTTGAAAAAGCAAAAGAACAACAACAAAAAGAATTACAAAGTATTTCTAAGCGAGTAAATAAAACACAACAGGCAATTGTGCAAGAATGGCATTACGATGAGGAACCTGAAATGAGTGAAGAAGAAAAACAACAGTTAATTGAGAAGATTAAGAATCGAGGAGATGCATAATGGAGAAGGTCGCTTTTAATTTTGTGCTAAGTGAAGAGGCAAAAAAAGAAAAAGAAGAATTAGTGGAAAGATTGAAACAAGAGCCTTTCATTATGGCATGGCTTGAGAAGTATCAATTACCATTTACCTATGTAAGTGAACATGCTTACCAATTTAAAGATTACATAGAACGTAAAAAGCTTTGTGAAAGTTGTAGTGCACTATCGCAGTGTAGACAAAAAACACAAGGGTATGTGATGGAATTAAGCTATCAATTTGCACTTGAAAAAAGTTTATGTCCTTGTCGCTATATGCAAAACAAACAACGCTTATTAGCTCATAAACGTAAATTCATGATTTGTGATATGAGTGAGGAACAGTTGATGCATCGTTTTCAAAATATTGATTTAGCAAATGAAAAAGCTTCTTATGTGGCTTTGGTGAATGAAATGCTCAATGTTTGTGATACTAATAAAAAAGAAGGGTTTTATTTGTGTGGTGAACCAGGGAGTGGGAAAACATATCTTGCTTGTTGTTTTGCTAATGAAATGGCACATCAAGGAAAAAAAGTTAGCTTTGTGAATGTATCGCATTATTTTTCTACTTTAAAAGCAAAGATGTACGATAAAGATGCTTTCACTAAACAAATTGATGCACTGCGATTAGCAGATGTAATCATTCTTGATGATATTGGTGGTGAGAGTGCAAGTAATTGGAGCCGCGATGAAATATTGTTGCCGATTTTAAATGAAAGAATGGAAAA
>SAAR01000253.1 GCA_009916335.1 Erysipelotrichia bacterium
GTAGAGCAGAGAATTTCAATTCTCCAAAAGTCGTGTCTTTATCTAATACAATGCCATTTGCTAATCTCATCATTTTTCCTCTCTTTCTTTATTCTTTTATCATGTCGTCAGCATGTAAAAGGTAATTTGTAAAACCACGAGTGCCGATTTTGTAGCCCTCTGCGGTAATACGTGGATTGACTAACTTCACACGTTCCTCAAAGCCGAAATGTTTTTCGCCAGCTTCAGCAGGAAGCACCACCACAATATCATCTGCTCTTTGAACATCAGAATAGAGATTATAGCTTCTTGATAAGACAGTTAGCCGTCCGTTGATTCTTCGCTGAACGACTTTATCCTCGCCAGCAAATTCTAAATTGCCGAATGTTTTTTCCATGTTGGGAATCACAAATTTAAGTTCCATATTTTTACCTATCCTTTCTTTTTTATTGGCTGAATGAATGTTTGATGGTCTTAAAGAGTGGGGAACGACCTTTTGATTCTTGATTTTTTGTTTTCATAAGTTCACTTCCTTTCAAAATCGGGTAAAAAAATAGACACCTCATTTTTTGAAGTGTCTACCTATTAAATATTCAAATTTTATTGGAAGTATCTTTATATCTTCACTTTTCAAGGATAAATCGTCGTATCAAAGCTCATTCATAAGTAGTAAATTAGTAGTAAATTGAGTGGTTTTGACCTTGATAAAGTGTGATAAGTCCAGTTTTTATGCGGATAACTAGATTTTTATGCTATTTTTTAATAAAAAAATAACCAATTTTAACAAGGTTCTCGATATACGATTTTTATCCAATTTCATGTTTTAAAAAAACTTTCAATAATTCATAGACCTTCATAAATAATTCCTTGTTAAATTCAAAGAGATAGTCAAAATCAGGAATAGATTGATTGCTGGGAACTTGTGGGATGACTTTATTTAGGTAATCATCTCTCAATTCCTCTTTAATCATCTCAATTTTTGGAATAAGCTCAATTGAAACATCCTTTATACTAAACATTTTATCAATAATATAAAGATTATCAGGATTTAATACTTCATCATACAAATCAATATGTTTAATATTCGTTAAAATCGTATAGATATCAAAAAGGTCTCGCGCTCTTTTTTTATTCATTCCAACCGTGTATTCAGGGAGCTGCTGGCAAGAGGCTCTTATTTTTTCATAGATAATCATCAAAGGGCTATATAAATACACATCGATATCGTCGATTGTCTCTTTAATTCTAGGATCTGTGTATTCGTCAAAACTTAAATCGATTTGTATTTTCTTTTTCCCGTCTTCTATGGATTCAGCAAAAGCATTGATATTTTTGAGCTGTGCCTCGGAGAGGGTGTTGAAAACCTCTTCTTTTAAAATACTGAAGTCTATTTTATATCCCCCCCAGAACGGAGGCGTCCATTTCTTTTTGGTTGAAGGTTTCTCTTCAAATTTAAAACTGACCACTTGATAGCCCAATTGATTAAATTCATTTTGAAGACGCTCAAGAAAGAGAGGGCCGTCTTGTTCTTTTGACAAACGGATATTCTCTTTGATAGAAAAATCTAAATCTTGAGATTCTCTATCGGTTAATCCTTGCAGTTTCATGGCATTTCCGCCCTTTAAGGTCAAAATAGCCTCTAATTGAGGTGTAGAAAAAATCGCTTTTATTACAGTTAGGCGTATTTCATCAGCGTTCATGTAGGTACCCTCTCCATCTAACTAATCAATATTCTAATTCCTATATCATACTATTCATTTAGAGGGGAGTCTATTAAGAATTGTTAATTGTAAGCTATGGTATATATACCATAGCTTTGATTAAAACGAGTGAATATGATAAAATCACAATACAATAGATAGCTATGGTATATATACCATAGCTATTCGGGTAAAGTCATTACTATAGGAGAGTCGCATCATGATAGATATAGATACCGTTAATAAGATCCTAAAGCAAAATAATTTAAAAAGAGACACGTATAAGCTCGTAGCGAATCAAGACGTGCTGAAAGACTTGGGAATCAAATATGGAAATATTTTAAATAGGTCTTCTCTCATAAAGATTTTAGGAACTTTAAAAGAAAATCACGGTGTTCCGGAACGAACCAGTCTTAGTTTACTGACACACTATCTTCAAAATGTCTTAAAGCTCTTTTCTAAAATAGAACTATACTCTGAGAAAAAAGGAGAGAAGGTTACGCGTTATATTAGTACATATGTTAAAGTTTCTCCTTATGAAATTGCCTTATCCTTGCTTTCAAATTCCTTTTTATCTCATTATAGTGCCCTTTACGTCCATGATTTGACAATTAATAATCCAAAAGAAATATACATTAATCGAGAACAATCTAAAAAACCAATAAACAAAGAGAACGCTATTCTGACGCAAAGAAAAGTAGATTATGCGTTCTCAAAGGAAATGAGACAAACCAACGATGTCTATAACTTTGCATACCAGGGCATCTATTATAAAGTTCATATTTTAAATGCGAAGAATACGAATAAAACAGGAATTATAAAGAAAACCCCTATAGGCTTTTCGAAGGCTGTTCAAGTAACAAATAGTGAGCGTACGCTATTGGATTGTACGATTCGTCCGAGATATAGTGGTGGTGCGATAGAAGTCTTAGAGGCTTATTATGCAGCCAAAACGGATCTTATTGTTCCATTGCTTGCAGACTATCTGAAAAAGTTTGATTACATTTATCCTTATGAAAAATCTGTCCTTTTTTATTTAAAGAATACAAATTACCCCAAACATGCCATCGCTATAATCGAGGACATGCTAGCTCATAGCCCGAATCGACATATAAATTTTTACGTAGATTACCAGATTCCAAGAAAAAAAGAAGATGAAACTATAGGTATTTTTTATCCTTCAGAAATAGATGAGGTTAAAATTGAATATTATGACAGCCATTCCGCTCAAGTAAAGGTGAGGAGGCTTTCAAACCAGGAACTGGGAAAAGATACATACCAAATTGGTTCGGTTCATCTATATGACAGTGAAGGAGAGGAACTACTAACTTTAGATACTTTTACCTATGCCTACGATAATTACGAAGAAATAATGTTAGATATTTCCAGGAAATTTCATGTTTTAAAAGAAAATATTACTATTATTGGGTTTATAACCTAGTTTACTGCCAACACCTAACAAGGAACAAGTAAAAAACCGTCAAATAAACGTTTAGATAGTATTTCGAGATTAAATCCACCTAGTTAAGCGTTTTATACATAACTAAGCGGAAAATGTAGCGATATAAAGGGTTAAGCCGAATTAGGTACAACTTTTTCGGGAATGCAGGTTATAAACAAGAAGATTAAAAGGAACTAAAAATTGTACAAGAAGAAAATATTAATAAATTATTTTGTGTTCAAAATCAAAACTATCCAAAAAGAGTGGTATTAGGTATCAGTAGTAACTATACCTATCATTCTTTCAAAAATAAAATAAGTGCGATTGAGACAGAAACTTTAAATAAGAGCCTTAAGTTGAACGGAAATATTATTAGATGAAATATCTTATCTGAATTCACTACGCTCATTCAAAAAAACTCGAAGTGTTTAAGTGTTTGTGGCAAGATAAACGTACATACAATTGCAGCGCAAAAGTACATAGCTCCGCAAGCAGCTTAGGGTAAAATAAAAAGCCATTGCGGGCGTCCTGAAATTCCTCTAAAGTTATAGTTCCGACACTGTAACTGGAGGTAAGAAAGGGAATGCTCGCAATGACCGATATTAATACTATCAGAAATCTACGAAACAATCACGATAAATCTATTCAACACATAGCTGACGAATTGGAAATCAACTGGCGCACCGCAAAAAAGTATGCAGATGAGGATCTTTTACCTGAGCCGAAGGTCCGAAAGAAAACGGGCATGATGTATGTGGAACACTGGGGAGGCATCGTTGCTCTCTGGCTTTCTGAAGATTCTAAGCTCCCGAAGAAGAAGCGTAGGACCGTTGACTTTATGACTAAAGAATTGAAGAACCAGGGGTTCCCCGGTTCGTATCGCACGGTTTGTGATTTCGTTAGGGACTGGAAAGCCACTCACTACGTTGAAGCCAATGAAGATCAAGGCTTTGAGCGTTTGGAACATCCTCCGGCGGAAGCGCAGCTGGATTTTGGCACCATGGAGGTCTGCCATGAAGGAGCCTTTAAGGATATCAAAGCACTCGTGATGTCTTTTCCTTATAGTAACGGCGGATTTGCGGTGGCATTACCAGCGGAGAATCAAGAGTGTCTACTTGAAGGAATGAAGGAGCTATTCCGACAAGTTGGCGGCGTCCCACGAAAAATTCGCATTGATAATATGTCTACGGCAGTAACGCAAGTAAAGTCGAAGACGGAACCAGCAGTGTTAACGGATGGGTTCCTGCAGTTCGCTACGCATTATGGGTTTGAGACACAGGTGTGCAACCCTAGAAGCGGAAATGAAAAAGGCAGCGTAGAAAATAAAGTCGGCTATGTTCGCTACAACTTCTTTCCGGCCACTCCAATCATGAAGGACTTCGCAAGCTTTAATGAGGCATTGGCGGTTCAATTAGCGAAAGACAGGGAACGCGTTCATTATGAGAAACATGTACTTATCAGTGAA
>SAAR01000254.1 GCA_009916335.1 Erysipelotrichia bacterium
CTTTTCATACCATGCAATCAAAACTAGTTTCTTAAAGTTATTGATCATATATCCAAAACAACCTTTGTAGCCACAGCTATATGATATAGTATCTGACTCATCATACTAGTAACTTGAAGATTTTTGCTCTCCGCCTTTGGAAGAACTAAAATAGAATCACCTTTATCAATTTTAGGTTTGCTTGTTCCAGTGAAAAAAGAGTCATCATATTTCTCTGCCTTACCGTTTGCTTTAATGACAAGGATACGCTCACGATTGGCTCGTTCACTAAGATCTCCTGCCAAAGCTAAATAATCATCAATATTTTGTCCTTCAGCATAGGTAAAAGCTCCTGGAAGTGCTACTTCTCCTTGAACAATAATGATATTGTTTTTCGTAGGTATATTGATAGTATCTCCATCTTCAAGAACGATACCATCTATAGGTGTTTTTTCATTAATAACAATCTGACCTTTAGGCTCAACTTTCTTGGCACGAGCAATAAAGTCTAAGATAGTCTGAGCTTCTTTTGCACGAATAGTGGCTTCATCGGTAGAAACAGAAGGTGTTGTAAGAGCCACTGTTTCAAGTTCTTTAAGTTGTGCGTCAAGAAGTTTCTTTTGCATTTCAGCAACACTTTTTCTAAAAACTTGAATAGCTTCTACATTGGACTGATTGTTGGCATGTAAAAGTTGTTTGACATCACCAAGCGTTGCACCTTTTTTCAGTACCAACGTATGAAGACCATCATGTTCGCCATCGATATTGATTTGAACTTCTGCTGTAGCATGGTCTGGCATAAATTCTACGGTATCGCCAGATTTACATGTAACACTTGCAAACTCAGCGAGAGAATAACTTTTGACACTTAGTCTATTATCAGCACTGTAACTTTTTACTACGGCATTGGTTGCTGTTGGCTTAATGCCACTTAAACGTGCAAGTTCGCTGAGGCTTATAGTTGATTCTTTACTTTCAAAGCGGAATGGACGTAACACTTCACCCGTAACACTTATATAAGGTCCAACACTTTCAATAAGAATGACATCACCACTACGAAACGCAAACATCTCCATTTTACCTTGAAGTAAAAAGTCGTAAAGATCTACGTCTTTTAAGACTTTATTGTCCCGTAGAACTTTAATCTTTCGGAAACTACCATATTCAGGGTTAATACCAAACGCTTTGTCAATATATTGCATCAAAGAATCAGAACTCAAACCTTGATAAAGTCCTGGTTTATTCACATTCCCTGTTACAAAGATAGAAACATTTTGATAAGCACCCATATCCGCATAAACAAAGACATTTTCTTTATAGACTTTCTTGACCTTCTCAGTGATCAAAGTGACTAAATCACCATTGCGCACACCTAAAAGCTGCACTGTGCCAACACTTGGGATAAAGATATTACCTTGAGAATCAACCGTCAAAGGCTGTTCATAAGAAAAGGCTCCCCACATTTTAAGGCTAATGACATCACCGATACCAATGCGATAATCAGGATTATAAATATGCTGTTGGACTTTTGTAAAATTGCCATTAAAAAGATAAGATCCAAAGATATTATTTTTGGTTGGAGAAGGTGGAGGCAAAGTGCCATTTTGATCAGAAATAGGCAATAATGCACCAACATCAACAGCACCAAGTTGATAAACAAGTCCTAAAGACATAAGAAATAATAATGTAAACTTTTTCATTAGTATGTATGATCCTCTATTGTGGCTTTTATAAGTCGGCTAATACCGTAAAGTAACATCAATGCGATAAAGATGGTGATAAGATTGTAAATACGTCTAGGGTACTCTGCCATCTCAGGCACGAGAGGCTTTTGAATAGTTGCAAGGTACTTCACTTGACGCGTAGCATCTAAACGCGCTTTTTCAACAGCAGTAAGTGCGAGTTTGTACACATCTTCAGTAAATCCAACATCTATGGTAAGGTTTTGATATTGAGATGCTAAGGCATTGATAGGTGAACCAGAATCAGATGCAATGCGTTTTTGCTCTTTTGCTAGTTGTTTTTTCAGAGCTGCTATCTCATTTTTTAGTGTAACAACTTGAGGAGCACTCTCTTGTAAATACGCAAGCATTGCACTAAGTTCGGTCTCTTTTTTAGAAAGCATTGCATCAAACTCTATGGCAAGATTGGCTTGAGACTGGGCTTGACTCATAGGGTCTAAGACACCATAACGATTTTGAAAAGCAAGTAATGCGCTTTTTGCTTTACTGAAGCGCTCCTTAGCTTTAAAGAGTTCACCTTCTGCAAATTCAAGCTGTTGGCGTGACATTTTATGGGAGAGTTCATTGACAAAGTTTTCGCTCTCTTCTAGTATAGCTTGAGCGATTGATCGTGCATCTTCTGGCTCAAATCCTTCCACTCTTATTTTCAGTAATCCTGTTAGATCATCATAAGCTACATCTACACGACTTTGAAAGTACCATAAAAAAAGCTCTTGTGGCATAAAGTCATATAAACGATATAAAAAATCAACACCACTTTTTTTATAAAGAGTTTTAAGATCTAGTTTTTCATCAAGAATTTTGAGCATATCTAAAGAATGAACATACTCTCTCAAATACAAAGTATCTTCTCTTGAACTAGAGTTTACACCTGCAAGAACCGCAAGTCCTGAGAGTGCACTCGAAGACTCATTTGCACTGCGAACCGAAACCATAGTTTCGCTCACATATCGATTGGCTGCAAAAAAAGTATAATAAAATATAGACAAAACCAACGGCACTAAAACAGCATAGTTGAGCCACCGTGAGGGTCTAAAAATTTCGGTTAAACTCATATGCTTTTCCTTACTTCTTCATACATACCAATTCCTTCTTCTATATTATCAAACACTTCTGCTTTCCCTCCACTAATGAGGACAATATGATCACACAAGGAACGAATTTCATTCATATTGTGTGAAACCAAAATTACATTGCCACTTTTGAGTTTTTCTTTGTACACTGCCATACTTTTTTTTCGAAAATTAGCATCACCCACAGCACCTGCTTCATCGACGAGATAATAGTCAAAGTCAAATGCCATGCTAAGCCCAAATGTTACACGCGAGCGCATACCCGAAGAAAATGTTTTGATAGGCTGATCAAAATATTCACCAATTTCAGCAAATTCTTCAACATAACGCACTTTTTCTTGCATCTCTTTGCCCGTATAACCATAAACACGTGAGACAAATTTGACGTTATCTCTTGCGGTGAGAGAGCCTTGAAGACCACCCGAGAGTCCAACGGGCCAAGAGATAGATTTGTTAGTGATGACACGTCCTTTATCAGGAATGTCAATTCCCCCTAAGATATTCATCAAGGTCGATTTTCCTGCACCATTTGGGCCAATAAGACCTATATTGGCACCTTCAGGAAAGATAAAAGAAAGATCTTTAAACACGAAATGACGTTTACTGCCAGAAAGTAGGTAAGACTTCGTAATGCGATCTAGCTTTATCATGAGCGTGCTGCCAATGCTAAGCGTCGATAACGATAAAAATAAAGTGCAAGAAAGAGTGTTATCAAAGTAATCGATAGAGGATAACTAAATGAAATGCCATTCACTCTAGGGTAATGTGAAAAAAAACTTTCTCTCAAAAGTTCTATCAAATGTACAATAGGATTGTATTCTAAATAATGAAGATATTGAGATGGGACGATCCAAAGCGGATACATAATGCCCGAGAGAAAATAAAGTGGCATCATCGAAACTTTGATAATAATTTTAGCTGTAGGAAAAACATCTACAATAAGACTTGCTCCAACACCAAATGCAAAACCCATTAAAATAAGCATAAAAAAGATACTCATAAACATTAAAGGATGATAGATAACAATATCTAATCCCATAAAAAATCCAAAGCCAATAATCATAACAACGAAAATTATGCCATAAATCAAAACTTCCAAGATAACTCTTGTTAGATAAGCATCGATTGGCTTGACAGGACGATAGGCAAAGAGTGCTTTATTCGCATCAATGCATGACATTAAGCCTGTTAAGATACGCTGAAAAACAAAATAAGGAACAAGTCCTGTAATAAGAAAAAGTTCAAAAGGTACTTGAGGCATCATGCGAGTTCGTAAAAAAACAAACACTAATAAAAGCATCAGTAAATGAAGTAAAGGTTCCCCAATAACCCAAAATGCTCCAAAGCGTTTTTCACCAAAACGTGTTTTAAGCTCACGTAAAAAAAGTGCAAAAAGAACAGAAACAAATTGATCACGTGCTGAAATACGCTTGGAAGTTTTGATCACACAAACCTACTTAAATTTAATAATATTTTGGTAATATATTTGTTTTTTATTATTATCTCTAAATATTCATTAAATACACCAAAAAGGCGTGTTCCTTAGTAACTATTCTATCATTAGAATAGCACATATGCTACATTCTATATCATTTTTGTTTTGATTTTCACGATAAACATAACTTAATTACTCAACTTTCGCACATAAAACCTAGCTCTTTTTTGGTGTAAGCACCGATAATAGCAATAATCTGGTGTAATTCTTTGTTCGTCTTGAGATTATCACTGATATTGGCTATGTTGGTGAGGATTTGCAAGAAGAGTTGCATAGAGATTGCAAGTGCT
>SAAR01000255.1 GCA_009916335.1 Erysipelotrichia bacterium
GAAAGGCTATGCTGGAGCCTTCATTGCAGGCATTCTCGGCGGCATATTTTCCTCACCTTGCTCCACACCGGTACTTATTGCTCTGCTTGCTATTGTCGCTGGTAAAGGAAGTGTTATTTGGGGAATATTATTATTGCTACTGTATTCAATCGGTCATGGAATTCTTGCTATTGTAGCTGGAACGTCTATAGGCTTTGTACAAAAGCTTTCTTCAAGTGGAAAATACGGAAAAGCAAGCACTGTACTAAAAATAGTGATGGGTGCTTTGATATTGCTTATTGGTTTCTATATGTTTTATCTTGGAATCTAAAATTATATTAAAAAGGAGAGATTAATTATGGCATTGTTTGGTAAGAAAAATAAAAAAGAGGAAACTACATCTTGTTGTTGTGGAGGAAATTGTGATGCTGAAAGCGTGGCAAAAGCGGAAACCGCTAAATCTGAAGGTGCAGGGGTAAAGGTATTGGGAAGTGGATGTGCCAAGTGTAATCAACTTGAAGAGGCAACAAAAGTAGCCTTGGAACAGCTTGGAATGGATACTACGATTGATCATGTAACTGATTTTTCACAGATTGCCGCTTATGGGGTGATGTCTACACCAGCACTTGTTATAGATGGTAAAGTGGTTTCCTACGGCAAAGTGCTTAAAACGGATGAGGTCGTAAAAATTCTGCAGAAGGTTAGGTGACTGTTATTGCTGCTTTTTGTGTTTTTAATTAAGAAACATCTCAAGGGACAAGATTAATAGAAAATCAAATTTAAAAACAAAAAAAGGGGGTGCCAAATGTTTACCTACATCTTATATGGGCTTGCAGGTGGGGGTCTTGTGATATCATTTTTTAAAGACCGAAACAAGACAAAAATGGCATTGAAGAAGGCATGGAAATCTTTTGAAAACATTTTGCCGCAATTTTTATCCATTTTAATAATTATTGGCCTTGCTCTTGCGATATTAAGCCCTGAAACAATTACAAATCTTCTTGGAACACGTTCGGGAATTTGGGGTGTACTCGGGGCGGCAATTATAGGGTCCGTTACACTAATACCTGGATTTGTTGCATTTCCGTTGGCAGCAGCACTTTTGAAAAACGGTGCGGGATATATGCAAATTGCAGCTTTTGTTTCTACACTTATGATGGTCGGGATTGTTACGCTACCACTTGAGATAAAGACTTTTGGAAAGCGTGCAACAATTATTCGAAATATTTCGGCATTCGCTTTTTCACTGATTGCCGCTTTTGTGATTGGAGTGGTGCTGAAATGAAAGCTTTTTTAAAAAGGTACAAAGTATTTATTCTTTTGGTTATTGTTAACATTGCAGTAGGATTTGCTTTGCCAGAAATCGGGTTAAAGTCACTGAACCTTACGAAGCAGAACTTTATTGAGATGATATCGGTTATCCCTCCGATTTTTATACTATTGGGACTACTGGACGTATGGGTTGACCGAGCTACTATGATGAAGTATACAGGTAAAAACTCCGGATTGAAAGGGGTTCTGATTGCTTTCTTGCTGGGTTCTGCTGCCGCTGGTCCATTGTATGCAGCCTTTCCTATTGCTGGTATCATGTTGAAAAAGGGTAGTAGTTTATTTAATGTATTTGTTTTTATTGGTGCTTGGTCAACAACAAAGATACCAATGTTAACCTTCGAAGCAGCTAGTTTAGGGATTAATTTTACGATAACTCGATTGATACTTAGCATTATCGGAATTTTGATTATTGCTGGAGTTACAGAAAAGTTATTGAAACAGGAACAGCAAGAAAAGATATATGAAATCAATCAATAGTGAGGTGATATTATGGGAAAAAGCAAAATAACGGGAATTGGTTTTTTTGAAAAATACTTGACAATTTGGGTTGCACTTTGTATGGCCATTGGAGTTTTGATAGGTAAATTTTTACCAGGAATTCCAGAGTTTCTTGGGAACTTCGAGTATGCAAATGTATCAATCCCGATTGCCATATTAATTTGGCTTATGATTTATCCGATGATGCTTAAAGTCGACTTCCAGAGCATCAAAAACGTAGGCAAAAATCCAAAAGGCTTGTTTGTAACATGGGTAACAAACTGGTTAATCAAACCCTTTACCATGTTTGGTATCGCGTGGCTATTTTTCTTTGTGATATTCAAAGCATTGATTCCTGCCGAGCTTGCCAAAGATTATTTGGCGGGTGCAATTTTACTTGGGGCTGCTCCGTGTACGGCTATGGTGTTTGTCTGGAGTCATCTGACAAAGGGCAATGCGGCTTATACAGTAGTTCAAGTGGCAACAAATGATATTATTATTCTAATAGCTTTTACTCCTATAGTAGCATTTCTGCTTGGTGTGGGTGGTGTTAGTATACCATGGGATACACTTATTCTTTCAGTAGTACTGTTTGTGGTAATCCCATTGGTAGGGGGTGTCATAACCCGAGTAGCCATTTCAAAAAAACATGGATTGGATTACTTCCAGGATACCTTTATCCCAAAGTTTGGTAATATTACAATAATTGGATTGCTTTTGACACTTATTATTATTTTCTCATTTCAAGGCAATGTTATTTTGGATAACCCACTACACATAGTTTTGATAGCTATACCTTTGATTATACAAACATTCCTTATTTTCTTTATAGCATACCTTGTAAGTAAAGCATTGAAATTACCTCACAATATAGCAGCACCTGCTGGAATGATTGGTGCATCCAACTTTTTTGAGCTATCTGTGGCGGTGGCTATTGCGTTATTCAGTGCACAAAGCCCAGTGGCGCTGGCAACCATAGTAGGAGTACTAGTTGAGGTTCCGGTCATGCTAACTCTTGTCAAAATTGCAAACAATACGAAAGGATGGTTTAAAAATGAGTAAAATTAAGGTTGCTTTTATCTGTGTTCACAATTCATGTCGTAGTCAGATTGCAGAAGCGCTTGGAAAGAACTTTGCTGGAGAGATTTTTGAAAGTTACTCAGCAGGTACTGAAGTAAAACAACAGATAAATCAAGATGCTGTTAGGTTGATGAAAGATATTTATTCCATTGACATGGAGAAGACACAGCGTTCAAAACTGCTATCTGACATTCCAACCGTTGATGTTGTTATAACTATGGGCTGTAATGTAAACTGTCCTTATCTTCCATGTAAACATCGTGAGGACTGGGGCCTTGAAGACCCAACCGGAAAATGTGATGATGAGTTTAAAGAAGTTATAAATGAGATTGAACAAAAAATAAAACTACTTGCAGAAAGGATTAAATCAAACAAGATTATAGTATAATGTGATAATTTTAAATAGCAAAATACAACCTCAAAAAAGGAGGTTTATTCTATGAAAAAAAAAGTGCTGTTCATATGTGTTCATTACTCCGGAAAATGGAGTGCTTCATGAAATAAGGACACTCCGTTTTGATTATACAATTAGTTTTGGTCTTATTGACATTCAACTGCATAAGTATGAAAGTGGGCAGAACCTTCAGTTCTGCCCTTCAATAATTATATTTTATCTTTTATCAGTTATAAAGTTTACATAAGACTCACTATGCGCTTAGTGGCCCCTTAATTTTCGCCTGAATGAATATATCTTGTATAATTTTTTCAAAATTTTCTTTTTGGGTATATTTATTACCTCTATAAATGCCTGTTGATGTTAAAATATGATTTAATAAATGTGCATCAAGAAAATTAATATGACAAAACTTATTTTTTTCACATAAAACTTTTAATGTTTTACCAATTTCTAAAAGAGCTTCATAATGGCTTCCGTTGGAAAACCCCATAATTTTTGAATCATCAATAAAGTCCCCAAAAAAGAAAAGAGATTTGGCAAGCCAACCTTGCTCAGCTGAACTACCCTCGGTAGTATTTGTTAAAACGAAGTTCAAATAGTCTGTAAATTCCGTAAAAATCCCCGTATTGGTTTTTATTCCTAAAATAGGATACCATAATCCCTTGATTTTTCCGTTATTAGTGCCTGAAGAGCTATAGTATGCTAAAGTTACTCGTTCAACTCCATCACTATATGAAATATTTACATCGATTAAACCTATCATTCTAAAATGTTTCACCGAATATATATTAGCGCAAAAACTATTTTTATGAATTTCCGTAATACAAGGTGAGTTATTCATAGTACGCCCCCCTGTCTGAATTACTTATGATATAAACCATATGGCTAAGAAATAAATTCTCGGACATATGGTTTATCATTAATAAGCGATTTCATTTTTAATTTGTTTCAACTCATTTTCTATTTCTTCAATGTTTATAAAGCTATCGTCTATAGCCATAAGTTTTTTTAGAAAGTTTTTTTCTTGATCTGTGATGTTTAGCTCTTCAAACCAAGGCTTTTCTTCTAATCCCAAGTCTTCATAACACGAAGTGTAGTACAAATGGATTAAAAAATCTCCTAGATACCAAAAATCTGCTTGTTTCGTGTATTTTTTATTATCTATATATCTAGCTAAGCCAAAATCTATTAAAACAATATCATTATTTTCTTTTATTATAACATTTGGCGGCCTTATATCTCTGTGCACAATATTATTTTGTTGCAATATAGAAATAATTTGCAAAAGTAATCCAAT
>SAAR01000256.1 GCA_009916335.1 Erysipelotrichia bacterium
CTCAGTCCATCACTGGCCTGTTTTTTATCAATTTTCCACATACGGCCGCATTTGATAGCCCCAAATTCACCTAAGACTTCGTACAGATCACGTTGGATAGTTTTTGTGCTTACATTAAGCTCTTGTGAGAGCTGTTGGATACTGATACCTTCAACGGAGCGATTGAGCAGTTCATAAATAGTATTGATCCTATCCCATTTGGAGTTATTGGGAACTTTTTCAATCTGCGGCATGAGCATCCTTTGAAAGGTTTTGGAGATTATACCCCAATAAAATAATCATAAATAATAATTTGGACATAAAATTGACCACTCATTGATTTACACTTTCGTATCAACGATAGAAAGATAATAATGGACAACATCATTCAACATAAACCCGTAGCAAAGTCACCACCATCAAGGCTAAGACTCTCGATACAAAGCAGGGCAATTTTGAGTTTTGAGGAATTGCAAAGCATTGTTATACAGTATGGTCATAGCTTGATCAACGAAGCGCATATTGAAATACATTTTTTACTGCCTTTACAGGTACCCATCAAGCCTCTTTTTTTGTTTCTTAAAACATTGCAAGAACGAATATCTTCACATTCAATATGCCTGTTTGCTTGGAATATCACCCGTAATAAATATTGTACTACCAAAGTAGTGATTAAAATAAAGTATTAAGCACTTGAAAAAAGAAGGTGTCAAGAGGAGTATTAGAATAATATACAGGTATTTTTTTAAATTACCCTTTTGCTTCACCAACGTGAGAGATTTAATCTATTTCAATATCAAAATGAGAGGTATTTATGCGTCCTAATGTGATTATATCTAGATTTTAACATTATTTTTCACTTCATCAAAATGCAACTCTCAAATCACATTTTCAACTGACGAGTTTAGCACTTCGTCTGACAGCATATCATTGAAGCAAGAAAAATCTTTAAGCTAGATAGTAAATAATGGCTATAAAAACAGTTGATAACTATCAAGCTATTGAAAATGATACCAACAGATATTATTGTAAATTCGATAAACCTAAGAAGTATGAAAAAGATATTATTGGCGATCAACTTGAAATAAATCTTAACGATTACACAGATAAAAAATATCCGAATAACACTTTTTTCTCTTTTTTCAAAGACAAAGAAAAGAAAAAGTCTAAAAACGAAGATGACGTAATTATCTCTATCAGAAAAAAAGATGGAGATAATTACCTAGCTCAAACTGGTAACTATGTAGGAAAGTTTAAGTGGCAAGGTCTTGAGATAGACATAAAATCACGCTTTTCAAATCTTTTTTTGGAGCGTATGCTCAACTTTGCCAATGATATCTTTCTTGATGATGTGAGCATTACAGGAAATAAAGTCGACAAAGACTTTGATATATCAAAATACATCATCTACTACATGTTTGTACAAAACCTTGAAAAAGCTTTTTTGCTAGGACTTCCAAAATCCTATAAAAGCATCAATCATCATGAGATGAAGCTCAAAGGCAAGATACATATAAATCGCTTCATCAAAAATGACATACCTTTTCAAGGTAAAGTTTCAAGCGTGAGTCGTGAACAAAAAGAGATACAAGAAGTCATCGATGTACTGTATAAAGCTATTAAAGTCATAGATATTGAATCTAAAAAGTATTCTTCAAAAGACAATCACGTTTTATTTACAAAAAATATCTCACATATAAAAACCCATCTAAAGCAGCACAAAAGCAATCTATATGTTTCAAATCAAACTATTGATAAAGCCCTTACATGTAAAGCTTTACAGAATCCAATTTTTTCACCTTATAAAAAAGTATTGGAGTATACAAAGTATATTATTCATGGCGATACAATAGAAGAAAAAAATGGTGGGGAGCAAGAAACATATGGATTTATCATCAATGTAGCTGAGCTTTTTGAGATTTATGTAACGAAGTTATTGCAAAAAGAGTTTTCAGACTGGTATATCGATAGTCCAAAAATTCCACTGTATGAAACAATGTTTTACTCCAGAAAAATCATTCCTGATATTGTGATGATTCGTGACAATGATGTAATGGTGTTTGATACCAAATATAAGCGAATGATCATGCGAGGAAAAAATCAAAATGATGCTGGAGATGTCGATAGAAACGACTTTTTTCAAGTCAATACGTATATGAGCTACTATCATAATCAAGGGTTACATGTAAAAGTTGGTGGACTTTTATACCCAATGGAAAGTTATGATAAATCACGATGCCATAATGAAAATTGGTTTGGAAATAGTGATACAAAATTTATTGTTGATGGTATTGATTTATCAAAAAAAGAAGATTTAACGATGAATGATATAGTTGAATCAGAAAAAGATTTTATAGAACGCTTACGCGAATTAATGAAATAAGGAAACAAATGTCCTACAACCTCTCCAATAAACTCGTCGTAGCTATCTCATCAAGGGCTCTCTTTGAGCTTGAAAGTGAAAATAAAATCTTTGAAGAAGAAGGGCTTGATGCCTATTATAAATACCAACTTGAAAATGAAACAACGCCTTTGGAAAAAGGAACAGGTTATCGTCTTGTAGAAAATCTTCTTAAAATTAATAAGCATTTTAGTACAGAAGAAAAGCAAGTAGAAGTCATAAATATGTCAAACAGCTCAATCAACTTCTATATCATTACCCTTATCTCAATACAAAGTTAAATCAGTATGCGAATACTCTATTAGCAGGGTAGATATGAAAAAAATACATTAAAACATGTAAAATACTAGATTTAGAATTTAAAGATGACTAAAAAGAGGATTTATGAACATAAATGAAAAACTAGAAAATCTTTATACACAATATTGGGATGAACTAATCACCAATGCAAAAAATACATTTGCTGCCCATCCCTTGTTACTTAAGGTTAAAAAAGAATATGAAGATGCAGATATAAAAATAATGATTATAGGACAGGAAACAGATGGATGGCATGGACCATTGGAAGAGAATAATAGAAGCATAAGATTTCTAATGGACGATTATTATCATTATCTTTATGATATCTATGCTGATAAAAATGATTTGACAACTCGACTCAATAGAAAGCGAAAAAGAGCTTTTTGGAATAAAAACAATTTTAGATTTTTTAAAGAAGAATTGACAAAAAGATTTCCAGATCAAAAACTTTCCTTCTTGTGGAACAATGTTTCAAAAATTGGCAAGTGTAGTAGAGGAAAACCTACGGATACAATTCTTGATCTAGAAGAAAATTATTTTCAAGGAGTATTTCAAAAAGAAATTGAACTCTTAAAGCCAAATGTAATGGTTTTTGTAACGGGTGATAGAAAAATTCCAATTGCTCATGAAAAAATTAAGAATATAAAAAATGAACAAGTTTCTGAAATTATTTTTGATAGGTACCCAAACATAGTGGCTGTAAGAACGTATCATCCTAATGCAAAAATTGTAGGTGGAAAAAAACACTTAAAAGAACAAGTTATTGATTTAATAGTAAAGAAACTTCGGATAAATTAGTGAGCAATAAATCCCGTTTCAAAACAAAGACTATTATCATCCAAAGATGAAAGGCAGTTACTCCATTAAAGCGGTCATGCCTGCTCTGGTTCCTGAGATGGAAAAAGCCTATAAAGAGCTTAGTTTGGTTCATCATGGAGGAGAAGCAATGTAGGCGTTTGAAAGCTTAAATATGATGGATGAAGAGACCAAAAAAGTCTATCGAAATGCGTTGCTAGAGTATTGCAAGCTTGATACGTTATCGATGGTAAAAGTACTGGAAAAATTAAGGACACTATGAAAATATTACATTGCAGCGATTTGCATTTTTATAAACCTTGGTATGAATGGATAAGTCAACAACAAGATGCTTTTGATGTTTTATGTCTAACGGGTGATTTTTTGGATACAGCGCAAAAAACACCTATTGAAGAACAAAAGACATGGGTGCGTGAATGGTTTAAGACGATTCATAAACCATTGTTTATATGCAGTGGTAATCATGATTATGATGAAAAAGACTCTTTGGAATGGCTAAACAAAATTCCCAATGTGTATGGCGATGGAGTCATTAAAACGCTTGATGGTATCAAGTTTGGGTGTATTCCCTATCTTGCAACTGACTATGATAATTTTGCTACATGTCACGTTTTACTCTCGCATCTTCCACCTGCGAATACAAAAACGGCCATTGATCGTCAAAAAAAGAAAGATTGGGGGGATAGAGATTTGGCAAGGCTTTTATCCCATCGTCTATTGCAACCAAAAATACTACTATGTGGACATGTGCATGAACCTATAGAGATTCAGGATAAGATGTATGAATGTATGATTTATAATAGTGGAATAACGGGTAAGGCTAATATTCCATTACATGCTATTTTAGCACTATAAAACAAAGGATTTATAAGATGTCCCCCAAACCGAATTTATTTACATACGCACAATGAAGATACACAGTGATATCATTGAACTCTGTAAGAATGGGCTCTTAGATTAATATAATTTTGCAAAACTACCCATGCATACTTTGGAATAGGGCGATTGTATTTTGCCTTAGCTTCTAATAATTGGCCTGTTCCATCAAGTGCTAATG
>SAAR01000257.1 GCA_009916335.1 Erysipelotrichia bacterium
CGATAATTTCAAGAGCAATAAAGAATTACACCAAATCATCACAGCCATCGGTGCTTACACGAAGAAAGAGTTAGGTTTTATGTGCGAAAGTTGAGTTAATAACATTTATAATTGTTTATTGTCTCAAAGTTTATATTGCAAATAAAATTTAAAAATTTGCATTGATGAAATCTTTCATCTCTTGCAAAAAACGTTCATTTGAAAACTTCAATGCATTTTCTCGTATTTGAGAATGTTCAAAAGATATTGTTTCGAAATAATGAATAGCTTTTATTAGACTTTCAATCGTTTGCTCATCGAAAAAAACACCTGTCACATTCTCTATAACCGTCTCAAAAGCTCCACCTTTGCAAAAAGCGATAATGGGTGTCCCACAAGCTTGTGCTTCAACTGGGGCTATCCCAAAGTCTTCTTCCGCTGCAAAGACAAATGCACGAGCTCTTTGCATATGATCACAGAGTACTTCAAAAGTTTGATAGCCCATCAAAATGACATTAGTTCCAGCTTTTGCTTTTATCTTTTTCATATCTGGCCCATCACCGATAACTATGAGCTTTTTATCGGGCATCATAGAAAATGCTTCTACGATAAGGTCTATCTTTTTATAGGGAACCATGCGTGATGCCGTAAGATAAAAGTCTTCTTTTATTTCATGTAACATGAAAGCTGCAACATCAACAGGAGGATAGATAACTGTTGATTCTCTCCTATACACTTTCCAAATTCTTCTTTGAATAAACTCAGAAATAGCTATAAATTGATCAACTCCATTGGATGTTCGGCTATCCCAAATGCGTATTTTATGCAGAAAATATTTTGCAAACCAACCTTTTAATCCTTTGTCTAAGCCACTTTCTCTTAAGTATTGATGCTGCAAATCCCATGCGTATCGAATAGGTGAATAGCAGATACAAATATGCTTTTGATCGGGTCCTGTGATAACCCCTTTTGCTACTGCATGAGATGATGAAAGGATAAGATCGTAAGAGGAGAGATCAAACTGTTCAACTGCAAGTGGCATTAAAGGGAGATAGCTTCTGTATTTTGTTTTGGCAAATGGCAATTTTTGGATAAAGCTTGTTGTAATTTTACTACCTGCTAAAAAACTTCTATTTTTTCGAGGCAAAAAATCTACGATAGTAAATATATCTACTTGGGGATAGAGTTTTAAAAGTTGCTCAAGAACTTTTTCAGCTCCAGCATAAACTGTAAGCCAGTCATGAATTATTGCTATTTTCATGAATTTAATACTTTTTCAAATACTTCTAAATGCTCTTTGGCACTTTTATCCCAACTAAATATTTTTACTCTTTCTAAGCCTTTTGTAACTAATTTTTGTCGAAGCACCATATTATTTAAAACCAATTCTATTTTTACTTTAATATCATTAACGTCATTTGGATCGCAGTAAACAGCAGCGTCTGAGCAAATTTCTGGTAGTGTTGAGGCATTAGATACAAGAACAGCTGTTCCACATGCCATGGCTTCCAATGGAGGTATACCAAATCCTTCATAAAACGATGGATACACAAATAATGAGGCATGCTGATAATAACATGCTAGTTCTTCATCACTGACATACCCTGTATAATGTACCCATTCTTTCATACTTTCCATCATATCTAGTACTTCTGTATTGTTCCATCCTTGTGCGCCTATTAAAATCAAATGATATTGGTTTTTTATTGTTTCCGAGAGCTGTTCATAGGCTAAAAGAAGATTTTTAAGATTTTTTCGAGGCTCTATGCTCCCTACAGCTAAGATATATTTTTGTTCTACATTTTTTTTTGGAAGCAAGGTATTAAATACTTTATGGTTCACTCCATGATAAATGACACTGATATTTTCAGGTTCAAAGTCCAAGCGTTGCAAAATCTCAGCTTTGGTAAAATTTGATCCTGTGATGATATGATTGCATCGTTTTATTTCATGGTAAAAAAATTTCTCAAAAAACTCTACACGCTCTTTCGGTTGAAACTCAGGATATATCTCCCAAGAAAAATCATGCACAGTAGTGATGATTTTATGAGCTCTTATACCTTTATTGGGAATAAAATTAGGTTGCCAATAAAGATCGTATTTAAATGGTATAAGTCGAGCTAGAGAAAAAAGAGTATTTCGAATTAGCTGCTTAAACAAGGGATTACTTACAATTAAATTTCTGAGTTTTTTTTTGCTACTTCCCTCTGAGGGAGTTATAATTTTTTCGGATACATATCCATAAAAAAATTTCCACTTATAATCCTTGTTTTTCGTAAGCAGCTTCACATTTTCATACGTATATCGCCCTACGCCACTTAAATTAGCTAGTAAAGATAGTGTTTCAACTATAACTTTACGCTTCATACATTGTTCTTAGTGTTTCTTCTATAGTTATCGTACGTAAACGTCCGATAGCTTGCTCAAGTTTTATGGTAGAGCCTACCAAACGCTTTATCTCATTGTCTCTTACAAATGCTGGATTGACTCTTATATCTATTGTATAACCTGCGATATCAGTCATATAAGAGATGATGTCCATAAGCCTTATTGCATTTCCAGAACAAAGGTTGACTACATCACTTTCAAAAGAACTTAGTAAAAGTTTTTCATAGACTTTACATGTAAAGCTTACATCATTGAACTCACGTGCCACATCTAAATTACCAAGTTCTATGCAAGAAGCTTTTTGTTTAAAATGGCTGACGATTTTTGGAATCAAAAAATGTTCTGGTTGCCCAATACCTGTGTAATTAAAAGGGCGTACTACAACAATGGGTAGTTTTTGAAAGTAGCCTCGTGCCATGTGTTCCATAGCAAGCTTACTGATGCCATAATGATTAGCAGGTAATGGACACATTGACTCATCTAAGACTTCACATCCTTGTTCACCATAGACCGTTGCACTACTGGCTAAGATGACTTTTTGTGCATTGCAATTAGATGCTATTAACGCATCAAGAATGTTTTGCGTGCCAATAGTGTTGACTTTATAAAAAGCTTCAATATCATTGTGCCCTACATAAGAAATTCCCGCAAGGTGAATGACATAATGAGGATTGATTTGGTGCATCACCTGTAAACATTTTTCTTTATTGGTAATGTTACATGTAAAAGTTTCTATGCCATTTCCATTGCTAAAAACAGTTCCATACGCATCATAACCCAGCTTTTTTAAATACGTTTTAAGATGATACCCTGTAAAACTGTCAATACCAGTAATCAGGACTTTTTTAGAAGCTAAAGCCAACTTCATTCCTTTTAATATCTGCTTTGACCATCATAGAACAAAGCTCTTCAAGCGTACATTTTGGTTCCCATCCTAAAATATCTTTTGCTTTTTGTGGATTTCCTATGAGAAGGTCTACTTCACACGGTCTGTAAAATTTTGGATTTACTTTTACAACTACTTTACCTGTTGATTTATCTTTTGCAATTTCATTTTCTTCACTACCACTAAATTCTAGTTCGATTCCCGCTGCTTTGAATGCCATAGTAACAAAATCACGTACAGTCTCTGTGCGATTAGTTGCGAGGACATAGGTATCTGGTTTATCAGCTTGAAGCATGAGGTACATTCCCTCCACATAGTCTTTTGCAAATCCCCAATCACGTTTTGCATCCATATTGCCTAGCTCTAAACATTCTAATTTTCCTAGCTTGATCTTCGCAACACTGTCTGTGATTTTTCTAGTTACAAATTCACGTCCACGGAGTGGTGATTCATGGTTGAAAAGAATACCACTACAACCAAAGATATTATACGACTCTCTATAGTTGATCACCATCCAGTGAGCGTAAAGCTTTGCTACACCATAAGGGCTTCTTGGATAGAGTGGTGTGCGTTCCGTCTGGGGAACTTCTTGTACAAGTCCAAACATCTCTGAGGTCGATGCTTGATAAAACTTTATTTTTGGATTCACGATACGGATGGCTTCCAGCAAATGCACACATCCAAGTCCTGTGATATGAGCAGTTGCCAGTGGTTGTGCAAACGATACTCCGACAAAACTTTGTGCTGCAAGGTTATATATCTCATCTGGGTTGATATCAGAAACCATACGGATACTATTTGATGCATCAGTAAGATCATATTCAATTAGATGCAAATTCGGATGTTTTTCGATTCCCAATTCCTCGATCCGCCAAAAATTGACCGATGCTGTACGTCGGTAGGTTCCGTACACTCTGTATCCTTTTTCAAGGAGTAATTCTGCAAGATATGCCCCATCTTGTCCTGTAATTCCTGTAACTATCGCTTTTTTCATTTTTTCTTCCCTTAAAATATTTTTTTATTGTTTGCTCATCTTATTGAGTCTACGAAGCAATATTATGCTTTAAGATTTCTAAAAAATCAGAACTAGACCTGATCTCTTCTTATCTTTCCTACTTTATTTTTTGCTTAAACTGAAATCTCCTTTTTGCCCACATCTGGCTAGGATTTTCAACAAATTTGAGCCACTTGCAGATTCCTGCAAACAACCAATAATTTAAGCTAATTTAAATTTTAAAAAGCCTTTTGAAATCATGTAAATGTTATAATTTTTTACCAC
>SAAR01000258.1 GCA_009916335.1 Erysipelotrichia bacterium
TGGGTAGCTTGTAATAGGTATTATTTTTAGAGACAAACTCAAAAAGGACACGTTTATGTATTTAAGAAATATTGCAATATCAGCTGACAATAAATATCGTGAGTGTAGCATACTGGGTAAATCAGTACCAGTTGATTTAGTAAAAGGCGGTAGACCAAGAAAAAGAAAAGAGAATGCAAGTAGACCAGTTCAGAAGAATCTGAATTACAGAAATGCTCAGAAGTGGTTTAGATTATCAGCAGTAGCAAATTTCAACGAAGGAGATTACACAGCTGAATTTACATTTGCACCTGAATTTAAGCCAAAAAGTGTAGAAGAATGCGAAAAAGAGATAAAAAACTTCATAAAAAGGATAAATAGGGCTAGAAATAAGAAAAATTTACCAAAAATGAAGTATTTGGGGGTAATCGAGGGTAAAACAAGTGATAATTTACATTTCCATATGATTTTAGACAATTTATTGAATCGTGATGAAATAGATGATCTATGGACTAAAGGTCGAGGGAAAAACAAAAAGTCAATAGGTTTTACCCATATCAATAAAATTAAAAGTCAGAATGGCCAAGATGGTGTGATCATCAAAGCAAACTATCTGACTAAAGAGTTTAAACTCGAAAATCAAAAAGGAAAAAGAAAATGGTTTGCCAGTAGAAATCTAAAAAAGCCAGTTGTCGAACGTTCTCAAAATTGGAAGTACACTGATTCTAAAATTGCACGTCTGCTCGAAAATGACGAACTAGAGCAACAGTTGGAGAAAGATAATGCCGGATGGGAGTTGATTGAGTTTCCTCGAAAAAACCCAGATACTCAAAAAGATGAACTGGTTAAGTTGGATATCAGAGAAAATGAATATCTGGGTACACTCATATATTATCGAATGCGCAGAAAGACATAGCGAGGTATTAATTTGTCAAGAAAAAATCAGATACTAACCAGAAAGACATTAGCTGGATTAGAAGAGCAGATGAGACTTTATCCTGAGATATCAAGACTAAAAGCAGAAGCACTACTTACATCAGAGTTATCAGATAAGCATGATATAACATGGTGGGTAGAAAAAGATAATGCTACTAAGATGATTAATAAAAAAATATCTAGAGAAAATAAAGCATATAAGTTCTATGATCAATTAGAAAAAGATATTGATAGCACAGTGAGTGGGCTTGCTCCTGAGTTACAAAGAATTATTGAAGAATGTTTTTGGGGAGAAAATAAATACTACGATTGGTCTACAATTGGGCTGGTGTATCTCGGTGTGGGGACAAGACAGATATATGCTATTAGGTATCAGATACTTGAATTGTTTGCGCTTCATAGAGGTGTGATGTTCTGATATTGGGGACAAAAAAACGAATACTTTTTTCACAAACCGAATGAAATAATAGGATAAGAAACAGATACCCCCCTATTATTAGAATTTTGTGGGGGAAGTTTACGCGAAAGGGGGACAGCTTTAAAACTCTCCCTCAATTTTAAACCTAAAATATTTAGAAAAATCTTGTGAAATCTTGCAGAAATAAAATAAATCGCAAAAAATCACAAAAGAAAGGGGCTGTTTTGTGAGTGACCGGAAAAAAGCTCAACAGGAAAAAGACAACAAAGGCAATACTTGATAAAGTCGAAGAAGGTCTAAGTGATTATCAGATTTATACAGCCTTAGCAGTTTCAAGCAGCACTTTTCACTTGTGGAAACAAGAGCACCAACAAGAATATACCGATGCCAAAGATCAATTTGCAATTAATTCGCTTGAATTAGTTGAAAGAAAACTAAATAAAAAGATTTATGGTGGGTGGCGTAGAAAAGAACGCTATGAAATTGATGAGTCTGGTAAAGAGGTTTTAGTTTCGGTTGAAAGGCAGCAGGTAGACCCGGAACTTAATGCAATCATGTTCTTTCTCAAGAATAGAGCACCTGAAAAATGGAATCTTATTGAGATAACGAAAATCAAACAAGAGGATAACGCGAATGAAAACTTGCGCAAAATCGTTCAAGATTTATCAAAATATGATGTTAAGAACTATGAACCAGAAGAGGATGAATATCCTGTACCTAAAGAATTTGATTCGGAGGAATGATGAAATACCTTAATCAAATGCTCGAGTGGAACAAGAAAAACGGATATCTAATCAATTCTGATATAAAAAAGCAAATACAAAAACAAATAAGAATTCACAAGAAGTACATATACAGATTAGATCGAGTAGAACAATTTATCGATTTTACGGAATCTAATTTTATGCTGACCACTGGTGATCTTAGATTAATTGTATTGCTGCCAACTCAGAAATGGTGGTTTGAATTGATGCTTGGTTATGACATGATCAATGAGCAGGGCGAACAAGTTCAGTTGGTAAATGAAATTTTCTTGAATGTAGGCCGTGGTACTGGTAAAAGTTCACTCATGGCTACACGTGTGCTTAACTGGATGATTCTATCAGGTCAATTCGGTGGAGAAGCTCAAGTGATTGCTTATGATAATAAGCAGGCAAAGCACGTATTTGAACAAGTGAAGAATCAAGCTAAAGCAAGCCCAATAGTATCTGAGTTAAGTGACCTCAACCAGTTTAAAAGTACAAAAACAGGATTGCAATTCGATGTAATGCTGACGAAATTTAGTAAACAGACCAATGATACTAATCGTGCGCAGGGTGGTAACACCAGTTTGAACATTTTCGATGAAGTCCACACCTATACACATGACATAACAGAGGCTGTCAATAAAGGAAGTCGACAAAAACAAAAAAATTGGCAAAGTATCTATATAACTTCTGGAGGAACTAAGCGTAATGGTCTATACGACACTATGATTAAGCGTTTCACAAGTGATGAAGAATTTGAAAATGACAGAAGTGTTGCGCTGCTTTATAGACTTGAAGACAAATCTCAGGTTAAAGACAAGAAAAACTGGTCCATGGCACTGCCGTTGATCGGACACTTACCATCGATGCAGTCAGTGAATGAAGAATACGAGCTTAGTAAGCAAAACCCCATTTTACAAGTTATGTTCTTAGCCATGAATATGGGCTTGCAGATGAATGACACTGCTTACTATTTCACAGCACAAGAATCTTTGAAACATGAGTTTGATTTATCAGTATTCAATGGCGCTAAAACTTATATCGGGATTGACTTATCACTTTCTAATGACTTGACAACAGTCGCATTTCTTTGCAAGCCAGACGACAATTATTATCTACACACAATCAGCTTCACAACTCAAAAAAACCTCGAAAATTGCGATGAAGAGCAAAAAGAGCTTTATTTGAAGTTTGAAGCTGAGGACAGCTTGATAATTTTAGAATCTGACTATATTAGAGCATCTGACATCATAGCGTACATGAAAGAGTTCAAGACTAAAACAAAGTGCAGATTTACCAAAATTGGTTATGATCCATCAAGGTATGAAAATTTAAAGGCTTTGATCGAATTGTACTTTTATGACAAAGATAGTGAAAATCAAGTGCCAATCCGTCAAGGTTTCTCAATGAGTGACTACATTCAAATTTTCAAAAGTCAGATTGAAAACAGTAGCTTATTACACAATCAAGCACTCATGGAGTGGTCCTTGATGAATGCAGCAGTACGAATTGGAACGAGTGGGGATGTCATGCTTAAAAAGAAAAGTCAAGATGAAAAGATTGACCCAGTTGTAGCCAGTGTCATGGCTATTCAAGTGATGGTGTCGGATGAACTATAATGCTGAAACGATAAGAGAATCAGGATTTTACTCAAACCAAAAGTGGTTAGAAGTTAGAGATTCAATCCGAAAACGTGACAAGATGACCTGTAAAAAATGTGGAACATTTACCGCTAAGTATTACGAGGTGGACCACATTCAAGAATTGACTTGGGAAAATGTAGATGATTGGAATATCGCTTATAATCCTGATAATTTGCAGCTGCTGTGTCATGCTTGTCACAATCGAAAAACTAGAAAAGATAAGCGGTACAATTATAACAGGCTGTTTTACTAAAAAATAGAAAGGGGGCGCGTGATATTGAAATTCAATATATTTGGGAAAGCTGTGACAATCCAAAGTTCAAAGCTTGACCAAACCACTCAGCGTGCGGCAGGATGGAAAGATGAAGCAGTTTCAGCAACTAGCGGTTTCTATAATAATATTGCTGCAAAAATTGCAACTGAAATATCAAAAGTTAATTTTCAGCATGTTAAGTACAAAAAGACACCAAACGGCATTGATACTTTGACATCAATGGATGGTTCTGATATTGATGAGGTTCTGAATTGGAAGCCAAAAGGGCATCTTAATTCTGTAGAGTTTTGGTCAATTGTGGCTAGAAAACTTATGAGGACCAGGCAGATATATCTAGATCCAGTTTACGACAGTGATGGTCAATTGATTGATCTATTACTTGCTGATGATGACATAGATACGAATGAGACAGTAAATATAGTTAGTCCGTTTTTCGTCAATTCAAACACTTCAATTTTAGATGCTACGCTGAGTTCAATTGCAACTAAACTGCAACAAGGCAGGATAAAAGGTCAATT
>SAAR01000259.1 GCA_009916335.1 Erysipelotrichia bacterium
AAAAAAATTAAATAAAACTCTATACGGAAAAAAAATTAGAGATATTTTTAAAGACCTAAAACAATTTAAGTCTCACTTTATTCAAAAAAATACAAATATTGAGTTTTGTACTCAAGGGATTGGCTACGAAAGTAGCACAAAATTCAAAGTAACTGACAGCGGATACCTTGTTAATATGGTTAATAACAAAATTCTGACAAAAGAAGAAGCCTTTAAAGTATGGGAGTTTCTATTTAATTACTATCTAGAAGAAGCGCAAAAAGAGCTTAGAGAGCATAACCTCTAAACTATCCTTTAAAAATATCTATTTGAGGATAAAGCGCTTTGTCTTCAATAAATATTTTAAAAAAACTAAGGATTTAAAATGAAAAAATTGGTCATAAGTGTTCTCTCAAGTAAGGGAGGGGTTGGCAAAACTTTTATTTCAGCTATCACAGCATCCAGTTTAAATACTCTAGGCTATAAAATAAAGTTTTATGATAACGATTCAGAATCACCATTATTCTCAACATATCAATCATTAAGAGCTGAACATATTCAGCTCTTCAAAGTGGATGATGAAGGGCATATTTATGCAGAAAGTCTAAACATAGATGCACAGCATACTATTGCAAATGAGCTAGAGCATGGAGACAATAACATCATCGTTGTTGATAATGGATCGCCGTCTTTTCAACCGTTTCTATCATATTTTCAAGTCAATGTTCTTGACGCATTTAACAGTATCGATGTAGAATTTATTGTAGTCATACCTATTTCAAAAGATAAAATAACCCATAATGCTCCACTTGAGGTTTTAGCCTCTTATGGTAAAAAGGTCAAATACATTTTAGTTGAAAATGAGCACTTTGGTGAGTTTGACTATGACACTTCTATATTTGATATTAAACAAGTCCAATATGCTGTCATTAAGATGCAGCGTTACACTCCATCGCAACTTGCAGATATTAATAAGGCACAAGAGCTAAACTTGCTTCTTTCGGAGGCAATAATGAGTAAAGAGTTTAACCTTGTCTCAAAATCGCGCTTGTCGATGGCCCAAGAGCTATTCCAAAAACTATTTCTTCAAATATTAAATAATTTTGGAGTTTAGCATGCAAGATAAAACATCCCGTCAGATTTTAATGATAAAACAAGAATACGGTATTGCGGACAATGACCCAGTATTTGCACTCTTAGATGTGTATGGATCTATGCTGCAAGATCTGAATAATGCTCTTCACTCGGTAAAAGAAGCACAAAGCATAGCATATAAATCCCTGAATGAAATTAAGGAAGAAAAATATACTTTGAAAAATTTTCTTGAAGATCACAAGGTGCAAATTGCTGAGGAGGGAGTAAAAATAGGCACTCTGCTGACTGAAGATATGAACCAAAAATTACGAGAGTTATTTAAAAGTATTGATGAGTATAGGAAAGGGATTGAAAATGAACGTAAGTTATTAAGTAATGATCGAGCAAGTCATCATAATAATTTAAAAACTCTTTTTATTCAATACAATGAAGATAAAGATGCCCAAAAGACGAAAAACAATATAGCCTTTTCACTCATCTCTCTTATGATGTTGTTACAAGGTGCCTCTATTGTAATGCTCCTTAATTTCATAAGATAATGATATGAATTGGAATTTAAGAGCACATATCCTTGACCACGCACATAGCGTGGTCAATAATTTATCACACAAATTTGATAAAAACAACCCTAAAAATCAGCATTTTACTCTTAGTATTGATGTGTCTCAGCTGATCCTAAAAAAGAAATGTAAGACACAAAAAGATATAGATAATCTCATGAGTGATTTCATGAATGATCTAGTATCATATCACCATATTTTTGAAGAATCAAAGGGCCGTTCGAAAACGGGAAATCAGCTTAAGAGAAAAATTCTATTTGATTTTAAAGATGCTTTGGTTGCTTATCATAACAGTGGATCCGATACCATTAACTCCAGCAACTACACAGTAGAGCCACATTTGCATATATTATTTGATAAAAGTAAAAAATTAGGAATAGGCTATTATCAACTTAAAGAGGCAATTAATAAAATATCAAAACAACACGGATTGATTTTCAATTTTCAAGAAGAAGTGCCACCACGGAACAATTCTCTCCAGAAATCAGCAACTAATTTTACATGGTTTCTTAAGAGATCTAATGACATGGTTTTTACAAAAAAAGTGCGCAATAAGACTAAATTATCGCTTGAGGTAGAGCAATTTAGGCAGCATTATAAAAACACAGGTAATATACAGTTCTACATCAAGGGTATGAAAGATTTAAAACAAAGACTCAACATGTTAGGTCTGGATTTTGAATTAGATGGTATCAACTTAAAAGATATTTTTCCATTGTTTTTATCACCTTCACAAACAAAGACACTAGAAATTTTGCATCAAGGTAGTGAGGATCAAATCTATACTCTTCTTTCACATAGAGATAATAAACTAGGAAGAGCATTTTTTGAGCACCATAGTGGATTTAAAAATCTAGTGATGCAGGAGTTAATAGAGCGAGGCTTTTCTCCATTAGCATTTGTCATAGATATTGAAAGAATAAACCCAATAATCGTGCACAAAGACGAAAGTGCCAAAACAAAAGCAAGTTATGAGAAAACACTCAGTTTTTGCTACAAATCAGATTTAATGCAAGTCTTAGAACGTGCAAAAAATGAAAAAGAGTTGCAGCTGATGATGCAATCATTGGGATATAAAGATTTTGCATATAAGCAAAAAACCATTGACTCAAAACGCTCTAAAGTAGGCTTTAGTTTTATTAATAAGCACAATAGAAGTGTCACAGTGTATTATGCTTCATTGCAATTAAGTGCGAGTGATATTAGAGAAAAATTGCTCAAAAATAGCAAAAATACTCTTCAAATAACCAGTAAAACCATGCACTCATTTTTGGGTGCCTATGTTCCACTGAATGTTAACAAGTCAATCCAAAATACTATATTTGAAAAAATATATGCTTTTGATACCACATTTGATTTAACACATTGGTACATTAAAGAGATTGACGGGCAAATAGTGCTTCAAAATAAATCAACAAAGATAAGTGATGAAGGCAACACCATAGTTGTAAAACGCTATGCAGGTAATGACCTGAACTCAAATGCGCGACTCTTAATAGATATGGCAATAGCAAAAGGCTGGGATCTCGAAAAACTTATAATTACTGGTAGCAAAGAATTTATTGCATCCATAGAGCATGAATTATTGTTGCGTAAAGACAATAATAACGAGAATAATAAAGAGAGCATACAAGAAATGCTGGCGATCAATAATATAGGTGTGCGAAGCTCACAAAATTTACAACTTTAATGTAAATTTTCTTGAAAAACCCCTTTTTGATGAAAAGTTTATACTTTTTAACAAGAGGGGGTAGTGGCTCATTTCAAAGTAATTTTCCAATATAAAATTTAGATTGAATTCTTATAGAATAGCATATGAATTTCATTGAAATGTCTAGTATGGGACTAGAAGAGTATAGAAAACAGGGATTTTAAGGACAAAAATATGAACAAGAAAGAATTAGATGCTATTTTGAAAAAAAGCCGAAAACGAACCAGTAAATATTCACCTTATAAAGAAGAAATTACGTATCTTTATGAAAATCATGCAACATTAGATACCATCAGTGATTTTTTATTTGTAAAGTATCAAATTAACAAAACCAACACAACCTTGCATTATTTCATACATCGGCATATTTCAAAATCAAAAAGTGTCACTAAAAAAGTCGAGCCTTTAAAAAGTGATGATTCTAATTTAGCGGGTAGTAGCAATCGCTATACAATGAACACATCAAAAAGGCAGATGGCACAGTAGATTTTAAAAATTTTCAATGATAGGTGCACTAAGATGGAGACTGATTACAGACCGACTCCTAGTATTATATCGTATATTTACTCTACTGTTTTGTATTTATTTAAAGAAACATATACCCTAAGGACTTATAAACACTTATTCTTTTACGATACATTTTTGAAAAGATTTTATCTGCATCATTGATATCTATGACAACCAAATCTCGTATATGATCTCTTCCAATTCGACCTAGAATCTGAATCAATCTTGAGGGATGAGAAATTGGAGTTGCTAAAATAAGCGTATCAATATTTTTAAGATCCATTCCTTCTCCTAACAAACTAGTGGTTCCTAGTGTTACGTTAAACAATGCACCTGTGATTCGAAGTCTTGCAATCACCAAGGCGCGCTCTTTTGGATTCATACCACCATGTACGATTTCATGATGGATTGTGTTTATATGTAAAGCAGAAGAGAGCTGCGTAATATGCTCAATTCGATCACTTAAAAGTAAGATGTTGCGATGATTGTTTTGTTTGATTGCATTGAGTAAAAGGTTATTGCGAGTTTGGTTTGTAATGAGCTCAGAAATTATGGCATGGTACTCGTCTTCTTTACTCTCAAAAGTGCTTCTAAGTTCAATAACTTTTTTATTTCGCCCATCATGCTGCCTCTTACAGTGCCTATC
>SAAR01000260.1 GCA_009916335.1 Erysipelotrichia bacterium
CTTTAGTTAGCTCACGAGTATCAATACCGGTAATACCTGGTACTTTTTCGCGTTTAAGCCAGTCTGCTAAACTTTCTTTAGCGTTCCAGTGACTAAATTCATAAGAATAATCACTAACAATAATTGCTTCAGCATGAATTCTTTCACTTTCCATCAAAGTGGCTAATCCGTTTGATTCAAAAGTAAACGGCGGAACTCCATAGTTACCCACTAACGGATAAGTGAGAGTCATAAGCTGTCCGGCATAAGAAGGATCTGTTAAACTCTCCGGATAACCTGTCATAGCAGTGTTAAAGACAACCTCACCAGCTACCGGCTTTTCATAACCAAACGACTTGCCGTGAAAACAGCTCCCGTCGTCAAGGATTAATGTTACTTTTCTTTGTTGCATTGCAGTCACTCTATCTATATACTAAATTATAGTTTAAACATTAAAATTGATAAACTTGTTCTATATAATCAATAAAGGCTTGGTTAACCAACTTCACACCTCCTGGAGTGGGATAATCTCCTGTAAAGTACCAATCACCTTTGTGATTCGGACAAGCTTCATGTAGTCCTTCAATATGTTGGTATACAATCTCAACTTTGGCCTTAGTCCCTTTGGGAGTTAGCAATTCTACCATTTTTTCAGATATCTCTTCGTCAGTGAATGGAGCATATATATCTTTCACATAGTTAACCATTTTTTCTTTTTCTACGTTAACCTGTTCTTTAGCTTTGTTATATGCTCGTTCAATAACGTCTCTCATTTCTCTTTCTTTAAGCAGTTCAATTGCAGCTCTAAATGCAATAAACTCATTCATTCTAGCCATGTCAATACCATAATAATCAGGATACCGTACTTGGGGAGAAGAAGATACTATGACTATTTTTTTAGGATGTAAACGATCTAATATGCCAATAATACTTTGTTTGAGCGTAGTACCTCGAACGATACTGTCGTCTATGACTACTAAATTATCTTCGTACGGTTTTAAGCTTCCATAGGTAATGTCGTATACGTGAGCTGCTAAGTCATTTCTACTATTACCTTCAGCTATAAAAGTTCTAAGTTTAATATCTTTAATGGCCACCTTTTCGCTCCTAATCCTCATAGAAAGAATTTTTTCTAGTTCGTCATGATTGGGTTTATGACCTAATTCTTCAATACGTTTAACCTTTTGTTCATTGAGATAATTATCAAAACCTTCCAATAAACCATAAAAAGCTACCTCAGCAGTATTTGGGATAAATGAGAACACAGTGTGTTCTATATCGTAATTGATAGTTTTAAGAATTGGCTCAACTAATTTTTCACCCAGTCTTTTTCTTTCTTTGTAAATATCAATATCACTACCACGAGAAAAATAAATTCTTTCAAAAGAGCAAGGTTTAATATTTTTAGGAGTGTTGATTTGCGTTAAGCGCATCTTGCCGGCTTTATTCCAAATTGCAGCTTCACCAGGCTTTAATTCTTTAATAGATTCAGCAGGAACATTAAATGCCGTTTGAATAACAGGGCGTTCTGAAGCTAATACTGCGACTTCATCATCCATATACCAAAAGGCCGGACGTATACCCCAAGGATCCCTGACCGCAAATGCTTCTCCACTTCCTGTGATACCGCATACCACATATCCCCCATCCCACTCTTTCGTAGATGTTTTAAGTACATTTGACAAATCGATTTTCTCTTCTATTTGATGGGTAATTTCCATACCCTGCAATCCTTCATCTTCACATTCACGATACAGACGTTCAACCTCTCTGTCTAATCTATGCCCCACCTGCTCAAGCATAATGTAAGTATCTGAATACTTTCTTGGATGCTGTCCGATAGTTGTTATTTTAGTAAAAATCTCATCAACATTGGTCATATTAAAATTACCACATAATGCCAGATTTTTTGCTCTCCAGTTATTCCTTCTTAAGAAAGGGTGTACATAAGTAATACCCGATTTTCCAGTCGTGCTATATCTCAAATGTCCCATGTACACTTCACCGGCAAATGGTAAGCAACACTTGGCGAAATTGACATCAGATAATCGATCAGATGGTGCTTCTTTAAAGTAATTTTGTATGTTACCAAAAATTTCAGTAATGGCTCCGGAACCTAAGGCACGTTCACGGAACATATATTCCTCACCTGGATTGGCTTGAAGTTTAACACAAGCTAAGCCGGCCCCTTCTTGTCCACGATTATGTTGTTTTTCCATTAATAAGTATAACTTATTAAGTGCATACATCCACGTACCATACTTTTTCTGATAGTACTCCAAAGGTTTGAGTAAACGAATCATGGCTACGCCACATTCATGTTTCAATTCTTCCATCTTAATATTTAAAAAACAATATTATTCTACTGTAACAGATTTAGCTAAATTACGAGGTTGATCAACATCCATACCTTTACAAACGGCTATATGATAGGCCAATAATTGCAATGGTACTGTTGTTATCAACGGATCAAGGCATTCTATAGTTTCCGGTAATTCAATACAATAATCTGCTATATTGCTTATGTATGTATCGCCTTCGGTTACTAAAGCAATTACTTTTCCTTTTCTTGCTTTTATTTCTTGAATATTACTCAGTACTTTCTCATAAAGTCCATTATGTGTTGCTATTACAACAACTGGCATTTCAGCATCTATCAAAGCTATCGGGCCATGTTTCATTTCGGCAGCGGGATACCCTTCTGCATGAATGTATGAAATCTCTTTTAACTTCAGTGCCCCTTCTAGAGCTACCGGGTAACTGTAGCCACGACCTAAATAGATAAAGTTGTGAGCATAAGTGAATATTTTAGAGAGCTCGGCTATTTTAGAATTTAATTCCAGTACCTTTTTCATCTTTTCCGGAATCATATTTAACTCTTTTACTATGCTCAAAAAATCATTTTGAGTTATCGTACCTTTTTCTTTTGCAAGAGTTAAAGCTAACATAGTGAGTACTGTAACTTGTCCGGTAAATGCTTTTGTGGACGCAACACCTATTTCTGGTCCTACATGGATATATGAACCTGTATGTGTTGCACGAGGAATAGAAGATCCTATAGCATTGCAAATTCCATAAATAAAAGCTCCTTTACTTTTTGCTAGCTCTATAGCAGCTAGTGTATCAGCTGTTTCTCCTGATTGTGATATGGCTATAATTACATCATCAGAATTAATGACCGGATCACGATATCTAAATTCGGAAGCATATTCTACCTCAACAGGGATGCGACAGAAACTTTCAATTAAATGCTTGCCTATTAAACCAGCATGCCAAGAAGTACCGCAAGCAACTATAATAAAACGTTTCGCATTCAATAACTTCTCTTTGTAATCAATAACTGCCGATAGAACAACATTTGAACCTTCAATATTAATACGTCCTCTCATGCAATCGTGAATACAACCGGGTTGCTCCACAATTTCTTTTAGCATAAAATGGGGGTAACCTCCTTTTTCCAATTGCCCCAAGTTTAGCTTAACGCTTTTTACTTGGTGTAGCATTTCTACATTATTCAGATTTACAATTTTTAAATCCTTGTGACGTCTAATTAAAGCTATTTCCTCATCTTCCAAATAAACAACTTTGTCCGTGTATTCAACTATTGGAGTTGCATCAGACGCTAAAAAAAACTCATCCTGACCAATTCCTACAACCAAAGGGCTACTTTTACGGGCTGCAATAATTTCGTCAGGATGATTTTTCTCTAAAACAGCAATAGCATAAGCGCCAATAACTTCCCCTAGCGCAAGTTGAACTGCTGATAATAAATCTAAATTATTTGATATTTTAATATATTCAATTAGTTGGACTAATACTTCAGTATCCGTACTGCTTTTGAATGAATATCCTTTTTCTTGTAGTTTTTCTTTTAGTGAGGCATAGTTTTCAATGATGCCGTTATGGATGAGTGCTAAGTTTTCGGAAGAAGAATAATGAGGATGAGCATTTTCAGAACAAGGCTCCCCATGAGTAGCCCAACGCGTATGGGCAATACCAATATTACCAGAAATGTCTTTTTGAACAACAAAATTTTCGAGATCACTGACTTTACCTTTCGTTTTATATACGTTTAAATCTTGATTCTCGTTTATCAATGCTACCCCGGCACTGTCATAACCTCTATATTCCAGCCTTTTTAATCCTTTTATAAGAATTGGGTAGGCATCTTTATTTCCAATATAGCCTACGATTCCGCACATATTATTATATCATGTATTTGTTTCGCATGCAAAGATACACATTATAATGACATAAATATCACAAGTCTCTATAAATATTTGACATAAACGCCAAAATTCCGGCAAATGATTATCAGAAGAATATATATGCATAAGTTTTTTATTTAGCATCAAAAGAGATGTTTTGAAATTAAAAATGATGTATTTGTTTTAAAATGAAATATAAATAGACGTATTTATATTAAAATGAAACAAATAATGCACAAGCTAAAAAATAATGCGTCATTAAAACAGTACAATAA
>SAAR01000261.1 GCA_009916335.1 Erysipelotrichia bacterium
CCTCAAATCATAAAGCAATTTGTGGCAGCAGATAAGCGCATCAAGTTTATCAATGCAGATAAGCGCGAGAATTTTGGTGTTATCAAAAACTTCTTCACGTTGGTTAAGTTTGAAGCCGCTGATTACTATTTTTTCAGTGATCAGGATGATGTTTGGCTCCCCAACAAAATGGCGACCATGCTAGATGAGGCGGCAAAGCATGATCAAGCTAAACCCTTAATGGTTTACATGGATTTGTCCGTCGTGGATGAAAATTTAGTTGTGACACAACCTTCGATGATTCGAAGTCAAAGTCATCATGCCAATACGACCTTACTACCAGAGTTAACTGAAAACACAGTCACCGGTGGTGTAGCCATGATCAACCATGCTTTGGCGAGCAGATGGCATAGTACGGTGCAGATTATCATGCATGACTGGTACTTGGCATTGCTTGCGACAGCAACAGGTGAACTTGTCTATATTGATCAGCCGGGAGAGCTTTATCGGCAGCATGAAAATAATGTTTTGGGTGCTAGGACAAATAGAAAACGATTTGAATTGTTAAGACAAGGCCCTAAGAAAATTTTTACACGCTATTGGCAGCTTATTCATGATTCACAGGCACAGGCTTTAAAGATTGTCGAAGAAGCTGGGAGTGAGATATCCTCAAAAGATATTGAATTGATTTTGAAATTTTCAAATATTGATCAACAACATTTGATTAAACGAATTAAGCGATTAATCAAATATAGATTTACAAAAAATCAATTGAAGCATCGTATTGTTTTTAAGTTGTTGATTTTGACTAACTTGTATAATAACCAAAAATAATGACATCATAAATTATCTTGCTTAGGTGATAAAGACTATTTTTAAAGAGAAATAAAATAATAGAAGAATTCGCACATTTATAAAGTATTTGTTGTGATAAAAAGAGGTATGAAAATAATGAACAGTAGAAACTGGATTTTACTGAAAGAATTAGTAAAAACTGATTTTAAATTGCGTTACCAAGGCAGTGTAATGGGACATCTATGGTCTATTTTGAAACCAATTATGCTATTTAGCGTTATGTATATGGTTTTTATCCACTTTTTGAGATTTGGTGATGGGATCCCTCACTTCGCAGTTGCCTTACTTTTGGGGATGGTTATTTGGACTTTTTTCCAGGAAACGACAGTTATGGGATTAACTTCCATTGTTGCTAGAGGAGATTTGCTCAGAAAACTAAGTTTTCCTAAAGAGATTATTGTTGTGGCGGTTTCTGTTAACGCCTTTATTAACTTTTTAATCAACTTGGTTGTTGTATTGATTTTTGCTCTCATTAACGGTGTGGATGTTTCTAAGTATGCTTTACTGGTTCCTCTACTTCTAGTTGAACTGTATGTGTTTTCCTTAGGTGTGGCATTCTTACTAGCGACATTATTTGTTCGCTTTAGAGACATTTCACCAATTTGGGAAGTAGCGATGCAAGCAGGAATGTATGCGACGCCTATTATTTATCCAATCTCTATGGTATCAGAAAAAAGTCTGATTGCAGCAAAAATTATGATGCTAAATCCTTTAGCACAAATTATTCAAGACATTAGATTTATGCTTATTAGTGATCAAAATGTTATTGTTGGTCAATTGTTATCATGGAAATTTGTTTACATTCCATACGTGATACCTTTTGTTGTTTTTGCTATAGGGTACACTGTCTTTAAACATAATTCGAAAAGATTTGCGGAGATTATTTAAAAAATGAAAGAAAACACAGCTGTCAAGGTAGAAAATGTTAAAAAATCATTTCGATTACCTACTGAAAGTACAAATAGTTTAAGAACAACTTTAGTTAATTATTTTAGAGGGATCAAAGGATACAGAGAGCAAGAGGTTCTAAAAGATATTTCTTTTGAAGTTGAAAAAGGAGATTTTTTTGGTATTGTCGGTCGAAACGGAAGTGGTAAGTCAACATTACTTAAAATTATTTCAGAAATATATGTTCCTGAAAAAGGATCTGTTGAGATTAATGGTCGCCTGGTTTCTTTTATTGAACTAGGTGTTGGGTTTAATCCTGAATTAACAGGTATTGAAAATGTTTATCTAAATGGCGCTCTATTAGGTTTTTCAACTCAAGAAATTGACGAAATGTATGATGATATCGTTGATTTTGCTGAACTTCATGATTTTATGAATCAAAAGTTAAAGAATTATTCATCAGGCATGCAAGTACGTCTTGCTTTTTCAGTGGCCATACAAGCTAAATCAGAAATTCTGGTACTTGATGAAATTCTTGCTGTGGGCGATGAAGCGTTTCAAAGAAAGTGTAATGACTACTTTTTACAAGCCAAAAAAGAAGGTAAAACAATTATTTTGGTGACGCATGATATGAGTTCTGTCAGAAAATATTGTAATAAAGCTGTCTTAATTCGTGGTGGTAAAATTGTTATAGAAGGTTCACCTGAGGATGTCGCATCACAATACACCTTGGATAATTATGAGTCGGTAGATAAACAAGAAACCAAAAAGGTAGAAAAAGAAGACACTGATGGTGAGAAACACCGTTTTCCGTTGGGGTTGAGTGAACTTGTTCCAGATTTAAAGATAATTCCAGTAAGTAAACAAAATTTGAAGTCAGGAGAAGATTTCTCTTGTATCATAGAATATGAAGTAACAAAACCTTTACCTGTTGTCATGGGACTTTCTCTAGTTTCGGATGATATACCAGGTTCAATTATTGATAGTGGCGGACGTGACGAAAAAGGTCAATTCATTATCAGAAGTACTGAAAAAGGTCACTATTCATTTAAGTGGACACTACCAACTGATACCCTTAACAAAGGAAATTTCAAAGTAGTTGTGACGCTATTCAATTTAAAAGATGGTAAGGCTGAAAATATTGCATACACGGATGCGGAACGCTCTTTACGTTTCTTTGTTGCCAGTACTAATAAAACAAATCCTTTGTTACAAGAAAAAGGTAATTGGAGTAGCTTGAATTAGTGCTTTTATTGATAGAAATTAAAAGAAGGACAAAGTTGTGACAAAATTTGCTTTATACACCTATTCTACAGGGAACATTGGTGATGAAATTCAGTCGCTTGCTGCCAAAAGATTTATTCCTCAGGTTGATTATTTTATTAACCGAGATAGTGTCGGTGAGTTTAGAGATGAACAAAATGATGATGAAATTAAGTTGATAGCGAATGGTTGGTATATGCATTCACCTTATGCGTGGCCACCAAGGGATGAAAATTTATCTCCGCTTTTATTGTCGATGTTCATTGATGTTCGTGATCCTGAGGTTGAAAAAACGTTCTTTAGTGATGCTTCGAAAAAATATTTGACTAACTATGGATCATCAATAGGGGCACGCGATAAAGTAACAGAACAGTTATTTCAAGAACATGGCATCCCTTCTTACTGGTCTGGTTGTGTCACGTTGACATTGAAAAAAGATGAACGTTTTAAGCAACAGGACTTTATTCTAGCGGTTGATATTTCTGATGAAGTTTATGGTTATTTGAAATTACATACTAACAGAGAAATTATCCGAATGTCTCCGTATTTTGAAGTTGATTTGACAAAAGAAGAACGCTTTCTAATGGCTGAGTATTTCTTGTTTTTATATCAATCAGCTCATGCTATTGTTACGTCAAGATTGCATTGTATGTTGCCATCATTAGCATTTGAGACGCCTGTTTTATTCATCGAAACAAAAGGAAAGTATCAGAAATCTCGTTATGCAGGGTTGGAAGAGCTAGTTAGACATACGACAGAAGATGAGTATTTATCCAATTATGATTTATTTGATGTTGATGATCCAGGAGAAAATTCGTCTGAGTATTTAAGAATCCGTAAAAAATTAATTAATGATATAAGTACTTATACAGGATACGATGCGGCGGAGTTAGGGAACTCTTATACGAGTGTTGATTTTACGAATATAGGCTATGATTTAAACTTTGTTCAGTTAGTCCAGAAATTTATGAGCGCGTCATTTGTACAATTTCAAAAGTGCAACACATTACAATATCAAAAAGATGAGATTGCGATGCATTATGAAATTTTGGTGCAAGAGAAATTAAAGATTGAACAAGAAAATGCAGACTTGAAACAAAAATTGTCAAAAAATAAAACATTCCTTGACAAAATTTTCTCTCGTCTTAAAGGGAGTTGATTGCACAAGCGTCTAGTATCTGGAGGAGTCAAATTTATGAAAAAGGTTCTGATATTATCTCCACTTGGTGGGACTGAAAACGGTGCAGATATTGCAATGAATCATCAGATGAGCTATCTGAATCAGTTAGGCTACGATATTCATTTGATAACTACTGCACCTAATACGAGTACATTTTCGAAATTTTTGAAGCAAAACAGGATCAAACATTATTTATTGGATTATACTTGGTGGCGAGATGATAGTTTGCAGAGTAGTCAGGATGCCATTAGAAATGTAAAAGCTATTAGTGATATTACAA
>SAAR01000262.1 GCA_009916335.1 Erysipelotrichia bacterium
TTCCCACCTCTTTTAACCATGTCAAGGTAGCTCAGCTGGTTAGAGCGCTGGTCTCATAAGCCGGAGGTCGGGGGTTCGAGTCCCCCTCTTGACACCACTTCTAAAACTTCAAAAAATCCCTTAAATATAGAGCTTTTTTAGTATTTTATTCAACATCACTAATAGCAGTTTCTTTTGCACAATACTGTCATAATGACAAGTTTTTGACAAGATTTAGGCACAGCGAAAGACACATTGTGCCTAAAATTCTTTATATATTTTGTTAGAGTGTGAACGTAATTCAATATGTCAATGATTATATTAGCTTCATTCAAAAATTGTTTGTCCACTAAAGAGAGCTTTAAAACTGCACTAGCAAACTTCAAAAAATGATTTGTAGATGTTCTTTAATGAACAAACACTCTACCCATACTTGACGACATCCTATTGTTAAAACGTATTTACAGTGTTATTTAGAGCATTTAAACATCACTTACAAAACCTTATATACAACTTGTCACAGTTTTTCAAGTTCAGTTGTTGAGAACAGTATGCTATTACATTTGCTTAAAAGTATCTAAAAGACTAAAAGGACAACATGATGAAAGAAAAACTACTTTCGATTGATCTCTTTGCTAATAAAGAAGAAGTCATTACGATTGAAAAACTCTTAATTGAAAATAGATTGGATCGTATCTCTATTCATGGATCTGTTGATATTACAAAAGACAAACAAGGTTTAGAGTATGCCTTTGCTATCAAATGTCAAATCGATACGATCGTTGAAAGCCTCAAGAGCGAAGAGAATCAGTGTTAAGCGTGCAACAAAAGAAGTGAAAAATCCGTTTGCATAAAACTAAAGTATATTATTTTAAAACAATATAATAGTGTTATAAAACAGTTTTATATCTACTATTTTTCTAGCTTAGCCATTCTCATAGCAGCCATTTTTATAAACTTACCAACGGTCATTCCATAGCTATTAGCAGCTGACTCAACAAGCGCTAATTCACTTGGACTAAAGTAAGTTGCATAACGATTTTCTTTGGCATGTTCGCTTTCCGGTTTCCTTGGTCGTCCACCTTTCTTGCGTTCACTCTCTGCAAAAGTAGCTGTGACGGTTGTTTTAGCTTTGCCTAGGATAGAATCAATAGGTTTTTTCTCTGCCATGATGGTTATTCTCCTTTAAAGAGTTCAAGAAGTGAACTATATTGTTGATAAACAGTTTTGTAGGCACATTTAGAAAGTGGGGTTTCGCTATATAACTCTGTAATACTAAGCCCTGTCTCAATACTGTTTTTAAAAGCTTTTGATAGTCGTAGTTCAAAAAATTCCAAATTCTCAAAATGTTGCGATATGGCATCTTTTACTGCTTGAAAGTCACTCTCTTTTTCTGTTTTAGTGACAATGATTAAAAGGTTATTGTTATAAGGTTGTATCTCTTCAATGGTTTCTATGGTTCTAAGGATAGAATTATAATCTGTTGATGTTGGAATCAAAATAACTGAGCTTTTTTTTAAAATAGGAAGTACTCCAGAAGAAACGAACCCTCCAAAATCATACACGCAATTATCAATGAGTTCAGGAGTGGCAGATATCTTTGCCATATCTGGGTAAATGGATTCAATGACAGAATTGTCATTAGATTGCAAATAGTACCCTAAGTCTTTGGCGAGAGAAAATGCAATAGGCGTTTTACCAACACCACCTTTTTTATTGATCACTGATAAAATCATATTTAACCTTTTAATAACGCTATTTAACAGTTATATTGTAGTTAAATATTTGTTTTTAATCAACTATAAATCATTCGATCTTAGACAACTTTATTGTGATTTTTCATATAAAAAATGTATTAAATGGCATTCGAAAAAAGAGATAACACTCCGACTGGGCAATCGGAGTGTTACATTTAAAGGAGTTCGGATATTTTTAAACAAAAAGGAGGTATGTCTTGGTAAAGAAAGTATATTCTCCTTCCATAAACCATTTTCCAACACTTTGTTAACGAATGATAAATAGAGCTAAAAATACTTTCTAAGCCACTCCTTGAACCAACTTGTTTGTGAAAATCTACCTAGAAACCATGCTATTGAAGCAATAAAAATAAGATACCAGCAAGTTATTGATCCTTTCCATGATGGATCCACAAACGCAACTAAGAATGAAAGTACCAGCAAAAAAACACTATAGCTATAATAATGCATCGTTTTTTGTTTTTCTTTCATCTAAAAGACGTTCAAACTTTTTTAACGCTGTCTCTAAAATCACTTGGCTTTCACGATCATCTGGATTGTACTCCTTTTTATACGTAAAATCAGGATCGATTTGATGATACAGTTTCCTAGCAATCTCTTTACCTAATATACTATTGAATGCGATGTTACAGCGTTTATTAATGGGATATAGAAATAATCGATACATCAGTGCAAATAAAATAATAGATGTCGTTATAACCCCTCTTGAATTACTGTGAATCTCGTGCTAAAATCGCACTTAGACTTTGGGATCAAAGAAAAACCTTACCATAAAGGGTGAGGTGTTGTGAAAAAGCGGGCTAGGCAATTTTTATAACAATTACAACTTTGATTCCAAATGCATGAAACTCAATTTTTTATTTCATTCATTTCTTTTGCCTCATATAATGTCCTATTTTGGAATAATTATTTGAAAAGGATTCCAGATGACTCAGTTTGAATTCATCTTACTTTCAACTTCTTTGCTTGTCGTTCTTATGACATATTCTGCCATTAAAGCAAAATATCATAAGTAATTTTTTCATAGTAATATGCACAACAATCGTCATCAAAGTATAATCAAACACTTAGTTTTGAGAAATAATTGAGAAAATTGGGCATAAGTATATTAGGAGGAAAATACTGCACTTAGGCAGTCAAAGGCAGATGCCTTTAATAGGATAAATGCCTTACCAATATCACTTAGGATATTGTGCATACTTAGATGCAACGAGAAACCAAATGGTTTGCATTTCTCATGAGAAACTCATAAGATTGCTTTTCACGTCTTCTTATTAGCTAGTATGACCAATAATGGGCGACAGCCTTCCATTCGTCTCGATCCTGTGTCGAGAGCACGACTTCATACCAAATCGTCTAATTATAAAAGAAAGTGAAATTATTGCATATCTCACTTGATCCGTAAATGTTAAACAGTTTGTTATATCAATTTTTTTATAATTTTGATAGAGCCTGCAAGGGAACATTACAAATAGAATTTTGATTCTAACAATGCTGTCTTTCAGGCATAATATTCCAAATTATAAATTTGGTGCTTTTAACCCTTTCATAATCAACTCATAAACAATATTTGCCAATCCTTCTCTCACTTTGTCTTGGCTAAGAACTTGTGTAGCCATATTTTGATGAGCATCTAAACTACTAATAACGGCATCGTTGATAGCTATCTCAAATCCACCTAACATTGCTTGCTCTTTTGTGTTGTTTTTAACTTGATCTACAACTTTATTGTTTTCCATCACTTTATCGGTTATCGTTCTCGCATAATTTAAAACATCATCATCAGTAAAATTACCCTCAAAAAGTGAATTAATCTTTTGGACAATGTGCGATAAAAACTCTTTTTCAGGGTCTTTTGCCACACCTGAACCCACTTCAGATATTGGTTCTAAAGTTGCACTTCCTTCAAGTTTAATGCTCATTTCATTTTGTTTATGAAGCTTATAGTGTGTAAGCTCAATGGATGAAATATCAATATCTGGAGTAATATTGACCGTTTTGAGATTTGGGATTAAGCCTTTTGTAAATGCCCACATTTTTTCAAGTTCTGCATCACTGTAATCAACGATTTGAGATAAAAATTCATACATTCTCACAAAGGAGATCATGTCTTTTTTGAAAAGTTCTAGAGCATTCTTTTTTTCATAAGCACTTTTTAAATCATGCTCACAATTGAGAATGAGTTTATTGTCTTGATTCTTTTTAGCATTCTCAAGTAAATTATTCAATGTATTGATTTCTTCGAGTGCCTCTTTATAGCGCGTTTTATATCGATCAACCGAAGGTTTAAGCGCACTGCTCATGCTCGCTTGCGTTCCCTTTGGATTGAAAAAGGCTTCAGCATAATTTTCGATATCGTGATTGCCAAAAATAGCATTACCTTGAAGCTTTGTTTGCAATTGGTACACAAGATTAGGATCCGTAACATCTTCTAATTCTGTCGTTTTATAGTATGGCTCAAACGCTTCTTGAATCTCTTCGGCTTCATTGACAAAATCAAGCACAAAAGTCATCTCTTTTCCCGGATAGGTACGATTTAGACGAGAAAGTGTTTGAACACAATCCACTCCACCTAATTTTTTATCAACGTACATTGCGCAGAGCTTTGGTTGATCAAACCCTGTTTGAAATTTATTAGCCACAAGCATCACTTGATACTCTGAAGTATCAAATGCTTTTCGCATATCTCTACCCTTTAAATTT
>SAAR01000263.1 GCA_009916335.1 Erysipelotrichia bacterium
AAAAAAATCTCTTTCTTGGTTGAAAAAGATTTTTAGTAATAAAGGAGGGGATTTTAGAAGTGGCAAGTAAAACATATCGTCAAAGTAAAAGAACGGGTAAGTGGTCACTTGAAATCCGTCAAAACAAAAAGAAAATATTTTATAAAGGTGGTTTTGAAAATAAAGAAAAAGCTGAAATATTAGCTTTAGAAATATTTGAAAAATTAGATTTAAAAGATGATTTGCAGCCTTTAAAAATTGGACAAAAAGGAATTGATATTTCAGAATATTCACTTGTATCTGATACTTGTAAATTATGGATAATAGAATATACTAGAAATAAAGCTGATTCAACAAATCTTAAATATAATATTATCAATAAAATTTTATCTGAAGAGTTTAAAATTCGATGGATTGATTTAACAGAAGAAGCATATCAAAGAAAGTTAAAATCTCTTGAAGAAAAGGGTTATAAGCCCTATATTATTTACCGATTAGAAGGTGTTATATCAAGAACTAAAAAATATTTTAAAATTTAATAGTGAAATCGATTGACTTTCTTATTCCAAAGTGGTTTAATTATTTTAGACAATAAAAAAATGAGCTCTGATTGTTTGGCGACAGACGAACTCAATTTTACGCAACACAACCAAGTTAAAGAACAAGGCTGATGTTATTATATATATAATAATAACATAATTAAGCCTTGAAAGTCAATATTTTAGGGCTTTTCTTTGTACTTAGGTTTCCTGTTAGCATTTAAAAGGAATCATTATATGATTAATCTCACAGACCTCAATAGCAATGAAGCAGTTCTTAAAGCTTTGCAAAAAGGCGAAAAAGTCGCATTTCCAAAAAATTTGGTACTCAAAGAATTTAATGCTGATACAATGACTATCAAAAAAACTGGAAAAACTATTTATTGGGCAAATTTTTCTGCATACGACCCCAATGAATTAAAAGCTTTACAGAGTATTCAGCGTGTTGAACTTTTACCACTTTATAAAGTTAAAGTTAAATCAGTACCAGTTGATGAAAAGCAACAGCGTGAATTAAAGCTTCGAGAATTAGTAGGAAAACAACTTTCTGAAGCTTTTATGTCAAATCTTAAAGCCGAGTTTGAGACGGATAACTTTGGAAATATCAAAGGGATCTGTTTCCGTATGGATTATTAGAAAGGAATTTGCAAAATGGTATTATTTAAAAATTTATTCAATAAGAACGAGCGCCAAAACGTGCTTGATGATTGGTCAGAATACAAGACCTCAACCTTACAAGAATTTATGAAAGGTGAGTTTATGCAAATGTTTGCTGAAGACTGTAGTGAAATACTTAAGTCTAAAGGTCGTTCTGATTATGAAGATTACACTGCAATCAAGGGACAAATGAGTGAAATTCTTCAAAAATTTGGATATTGGCCATTATCTGCTATGGAAGATGCCAAGTCAGAATCTGAACAGCTAGTTACTCTTCAAGAGTTTGCTCAAAAGTATATCTCTAAGAGTAATGAAGATTGAAAAAGTTAATCATTATTAAAGAAGCAAATCCTCAGATTGAAAAAAGAAAAAATTTGAGGATTGCTGTTTGCTGTATTGCTTTGTTTCTGACTTTTGTTCCGTTTCTGATTTTATTGAATATCTTATCTGTTTTTAATAGATGGTTGTTTGCCCTGTCTATCATTATTGTCATCATAATCTTTATTCAATTTGCCTTAGATGTTTTTCTATTTAAGACAAATAAAATGAAAAGATGGCTTCAGATTTTTTGTGAAAATACAGGTCTTCTTCTTAAAGATACAGATGATAAACACAGTACTTTATCAGCAAAGTTTCTAGTTTGGAAAGATGAAGAATCTGATTTTATTAAATTTTTTCCGCAAGGTAGAGGTATTAAAACAGACGAGCAAATTCAGGATTTCGCTTCAAAATTAGCTGAAGTTTTGGAAGATTTAAGTAAAGAGGAGTGGCTCTTTAAAAGTTGGAGACCTGATGGGAGCAAGGCATTCATATTAGAATTTAGTCATGTATCTGACAAACAAATAACAGTGACAGGAGCTGATTTTTATGCCCAAAATTAGACTAACTGAACAAATTGAACTAAATTTGTCGGGTCAAGCAAATAATCTAATCTGTGTAGGTCCTGTAGGCTCTGGAAAAACTCAATTACTTTATCATGTGCTTATGTCCTTATATGCTCAAGATTGTGTTGTCTATGCTGCTGATTTAAAAGGTGGTGCAGGTGGTTCATTTTACAGTCTTGTTAGATATAACGCAGAAAACGGCGAAGATTACGCAATAAATAATGCTGAAGATTTTGACAAGGTTTTAGATATGCTTTTAGAAACAATGAAAATTCGTTATCAAAGTTTTGCTAATCCAAATGCTCCTCTCGATGTAAAAGCTTCTGATTTAAATAGTAACTGGAAGCCTATTTATCTTTTGGTAGATGAATACTCATCAGGATTGGCTATACTAAAAAAATCTAAAAGTACACGGGATCTTGGCGAAAGAATTGAGCGTAAGTTATTGCAACTCGTTCAACAATCAAGACAAGCCGAGATTGGTATCATTTTATCTTTTCAATATTTAAAGGCTGATACTCTGCCAAAAGAAATCAGTGACCAAATGATGAAGATTGGACTCGGGGCAGGCTTGTCTAACCAGTCCAAAATTCAACTTTTCGATAAGGCAATAAATTTGCCTCGGGGTGATTTTTCTGAAGGTGTGTTTGCAGGTTATGTTCAAAGACCGACAGATATAAATCCTTTATACTTTCGATGTCCTGATTTGGCAAATGTCGACTTCAGACAGATTTTATCTCAAATAGTAATGTCAAAAGTTAGTTAGTTTTACAGCCCCTGCCTGCAGGGGAGGAGCCCAGGCGCCTGGGCGGGTTTTCAATATAAGTTTAATCGATTGTATCACTATCATATGATACGATTGCTCAAGCTCATGTTAAAGCACATGTACAGCCTGCAAGCGTAGCGCGCTAGTTTTCTTAAGCTAACGTATCTATTGCACTTGTTAGAGCTGTATTAGTTCGATAGAACTGATAAAATAGTGTGAGTGTGTAATTTGACAAGGTGCGCTCTTATTTAGAGGAGCGCACCTTGTCAAATTGCTGTAACTTAGAAAGGGTTTTATGATTGAATTGACTTCTAAAAAATTAAATAGCGAACTGGATTCTTTGGGAGCGGGCGGTTCTAATAGCCCGCTATATGTTCAAAAATTGAACCCTGAGGAATTCAGAAAGACTTTGGCAATGAAATATGGTTACCTGCATACAAAGATTGACCGCCTTACTATTACTGGGTATCCGAATGAGCAATTAGAGAATGATTTGTTTGCTGAAAAAATTGTGCTCTACGACGTCGTAGGTCTTGCAGAAAAGTCTATTAGTCCTGATGGGGAGTTTGTAAGCTATACTGGACAACTTTATAAGCCTGAATTTAAAGAAAATTTCTTTGTTTCTTACACGCCTATCGCTAGTGCTAAATTGAAAAATAGACCTTTTAGAATTGAGTTTAACCCCGCAAAAGTAAGTTATGAGCATCTGAATCATGTCTTTAATTCAATTATTTTAAGACTTACTGATGTTGCTATTAGTCGCCTTGATTTAGCCTTTGACTTTGAGAGAGATTTAACTGAAGTACGTTGTGATTGGACTGTTACAAAACAAGAAGTATATGATCGAACTGGGTCACTAAAAACTCGATATTATGGAGATATTAAAAGTGATTTGCAAGTGGTTCTTTATGATAAAAAGGCTGAGAGACTTGCAAAAGCTGATGAACAAGAGCAAGAAGAGTTTAAGCAATATGACACTCTTTGGAGAGCTGAATACAGATTTAGGAATGCAGGTTATATCTCTGCTCAATCTCGCAAAAAGTTTGCTGATTTAGAGGCACATCCACTAACCATTAGAAATTACAGTTTATTAGATGGACTAGGATTATCAGCTCAAGAAAAAATATTGTTAAGGGCTTCAGATGATTATCCTGAGCTTTTTAAAGAATTAACAAAAGGAACTAAGGCAAAATATCGAGCAATTAGAAAAGATATTTCTGATGATAATTTGGCTGATATTTTGAGAGGTACTTTAGAAAAAGCTGAAATTTGTACTGGGAAACCTCAAATTGTAAATGTCATGAAATTTTGTGATGATATTCTACATTATAGAAATCCTTTAAAGAGCAATTAAAAGAAAAAGATACTCAAATTAATGCTTTGAATGAACGTTTAGCACATGAACAGGAGTTAAATTTGATTGCTGCTCAAAATTTAAAAATTGCTTTAGATGATAAAAATCAGTTAAAATTAGAACTTGAAAAAAAATCTCTTTCTTGGTTGAAAAAGATTTTTAGTAATAAAGGAGGGGATTTTAGAAGTGGCAAGTAAAACATATCGTCAAAGTAAAAGAACGGGTA
>SAAR01000264.1 GCA_009916335.1 Erysipelotrichia bacterium
GGTATTAGGAGAACAAATTGGTAGTGAGGTATTCACTAAAGGTGTTGAAACAAGTGCGATAGAAACAGCTAAACAAGCGTTAGCGTATGCCAAAGATCATCAATACGATACGATCATTTTCGATACGGCTGGTCGTTTGCATATTGATGAAGAGTTGATGAATGAATTACAACAAATTAAAAATTTAGTGAAACCTGATGAAATCTTGTTGACAGTCGATGCGATGACAGGACAGGATATTGTTAATGTTGCACAAACATTCCATGAAAAATTAAATGTAAGTGGTCTTGTTTTAACAAAGTTAGATGGTGATTCTCGTGGTGGTGGGATTTTATCAGTACGAGCAATTACAGGGGTACCAGTTAAATTCACAGGGCTAGGAGAAAAAATTGAAGATTTAGATATTTTCTATCCTGATCGTATGGCTGAACGTATCTTAGGTATGGGTGATATTATGACCCTTATTGAACAGGCACAGGAAAAAATGGACGTTGATGTGGCTGAAAAGAGTGCGAAACGCATGATGGAAGGTAAATTTGATTTAAATGATATGTTAACACAGATGCAACAGATTAAGAAAATGGGTTCAATGGGAAAAATCATGAAGATGATTCCAGGGTTAAATCAGATGGCTGAAAAGATGGATGAAGCAAAAGCAGATGATAGCATGAAGAAAAATGAAGCGATTATCTTAAGTATGACAAAAGAAGAAAGAAGTAATCCATCGTTGATGAAATCAAGTCGAAAAGTAAGAGTTGCAAATGGGAGTGGTACACAAGTTAGTGATGTAAATAAATTGTTGAATCAATTTGAAAGAACCAAAAAAGCAATGCAACAAATGTCGAGAATGAGCAAAGGTGGTATGCCAGATATGTCGATGATGAATGGTATGTCAATGCCAAAAGCGAATGGTGGACAAAAGAAATTTGTTTCTAAGCTAAAGAAAAGAAGATAAATGATGAGCAGGGCATTGGGCCCTGTTTTGTTTTGTATATGAGTTGCTCCAACCCCTAAATAAGCGTTACAATAATAGCGATTAGGAGATGGTATTATGGAATTCACTCAAGAATTGTTATTGCGTATTTTTCTATCTGCAATTTGTGGTGCTGCGATTGGATATGAACGTAAAAATCGACATAAGGAAGCAGGAATACGAACCCATATTTTAGTAGCAATCGGTGCCGCTTTAATGATGATCGTTTCAAAATATGGATTCGATGATATATTAGGATTAAAGGGAATTGCTTTAGATCCTTCTCGTATTGCTGCACAAATTGTTACAGGTGTTGGTTTTTTAGGAGCAGGGATTATTTTTGTCCGCAATCATATGGTCAATGGATTAACTACGGCAGCTGGCATTTGGGTTACTTCAGGAATTGGCATGGCGATTGGTAGTGGTTTATATGTGATTGGGATTGTTTCTGCATTAGGTGTCGTTCTTATTCAAATCATTTTACATCTACCCTTATCCTTTTTGCACTCTTTAGATTTGATGAAAGTAGAAATACATGTAAATGAGCAAGAAATCATGAGTAAAATAAAAATGAGTGCCACTTTAAATCATATTCACTTGTTTAATGTAGAGATGCTACGACAAGGAGAATGTTGGCAAATAATCATCAAAGCAGGATATGAACAAGTTGATGAAAAAGAGCAATGGTTAGCTGAATTGCAGGGATTTAATGGGGTTACTTATTTGCATTATTAAAGTGTTAAGTAAAAATACTTGACACCTAATTTAATTGTGATATACTAAGCAAGTAAATAAAAATATTAGGAGGAAATAATTATGGCAGTAAAATTAAGATTAAAAAGAATGGGTAAAAAAGGAAAACCATTTTATAGAGTAGTTGCAGCGGATTCAAGAAGTCCAAGAGATGGAAGAATTATTGAAGCAATTGGAACTTATGATCCAAACACAAATCCAGCATCAGTGAAGATTGATGAAGAATTAGCAGTAAAATGGATTAAAAATGGTGCACAACCTTCTGATACAGTAAGAAACTTATTGTCTAAAGAAGGAATCTTAAAGAAATTACACGACGAAAAGAACGCTAAATAATGATTAACTACGAAAAAGTTGTATTAGATCTTGTTAGTCCTATTGTAGATGATAAGGATAGTGTATCTGTAAAAGTTTTATCTACATTAAACGAAAACGAGATTTTGTTGCACATTTATGCAAATTCAGATGATGTTGCTCGTTTAATCGGTCGTCGTGGGATTATGGCAAGCAGTATCCGTCAAATGATGTCTGTTGCAGCAAGAAAAGAACACAAGATTATTACAATTAAGTTTGAGTCATACTAGGATGCATAGGCATCCTTTTTTAAAATAACAAGAGGTAACTATGGAAAAAATTAAAATAGGTGTTATTGTGAATACACATGGATTAAAAGGGGAAGTGAAAATTAAATCATTTAGCGATTTTAATGAACTTCGTTATCAAAAGGGAAATCGTTTATGGGTGGTTTGTCAAGGTACATCACTAGCACTAGAAGTAGAAAGCTCACGTATTCATAAAGGGATGATGCTAGTTGTATTTAAAGGATTGAATGATATTAATTTAGTAGAAAAATATCGTGGTTGTGAAGTATTTATTGACAAAGAGGATTTGCACGATTTGGCAGAAGATGAAGTGTATTTCTTTGATTTGATGGGTTGTGAAGTATTTTTTGAAGATGGAGAACGTATTGGAATGGTGGAAGATGTATTGGAAACAGGAGCGAATGCTGTTTTGCGAGTGAATAAAAAAGTGTTAATTCCTTATGTGAATGCATTCATTAAAGAAGCCGATATTCCTGCTAAAAAAATTATCGTTTATCGTGTGGAAGGATTACTATGAGAATTAGTGTGTTAACATTGTTTCCTGAATACTTTGCATCATTTGCTTCTACCTCAATTATAAAACGTGCATTAGAAAGTGAAAAAGTTGTTTTTGAAACGATTAATTTTCGTGATTATACAAAAGATAAGCACAATAATGTCGATGATACTATATGTGGGGGTGGAGCAGGAATGCTTTTAACACCACAGCCGATTGTCGATTGTATTAGTGCAATAAAAACAGAACAATCGTTAGTGGTTATGATGACTCCTCAAGGAACAACTTTCCATCAACAAAAAGCGAGAGAATTAGTAAGATATGAGCATATTATTTTACTTTGTGGGCATTATGAAGGTTTTGATGAACGTATTCGTGATTATGTCGATATGGAAATATCCATTGGTGATTATGTGTTGACTGGTGGTGAAGTGGGTGCATTAGTTGTTAGTGATGCATTGATTCGTTTAGTCGATGGAGTGATTAAAAAGGATTCGCACGAAGATGATTCCTTTGAAAATGGTTTATTGGAATATCCTCAATATACACGTCCAATCGAGTTTGAAGGAAAATGTGTTCCTGAAGTATTATTAAGTGGGCATCATGAAAACATTCGCAAATGGCGTTTAAAAGAGTCATTGCGTAAAACGTTAAAACGTAGACCAGAACTATTAGAAAATAAAACTTTAAGCAAAGAAGAAATACAGATGTTAGCGAAGATAAAACAAGAAGAAAATGAATCTTAATCTATTTTTTCTATTTAGAATTGTTTAAAATGTAAATTTATTATAGACATCAGTGTTAAAATTTGTTATTATTATATAGCCTATTGGCACGGATAGTTCCGCTTTTATACAATCGAGATCATTCGATTTCATATTATGAGCTAAACGTTATAGATGAAAAGGAGCGAAATCATGAATTTAAATTTAGTAAATGAAGTGACTAAGTCACAGTTAAAATCTGACATTCCAGAATTTAGAAGTGGGTGTACAGTTAGAGTTCACGTTAAAATTAAAGAAGGGGACAAATCAAGAATCCAGGTATTTGAAGGTTTAGTCATCTCTAAAAAAGGTGGAGGGATTGCGGAAACATTTACAGTTCGTAAAATCTCTAACCAGATTGGTGTGGAAAGAACATTTCCAGTACATTCACCAATCATTGATAAGATTGAAGTAATCCGTAAAGGTAAAGTTAGAAGAAACAAATTACGTTACTTACGCGGTCTTTCTGGAAAAGCAGCCGACGGACATCCAGTCGATGCAGATCACCAACAGCTTTGGCACCTATGCGGTCAAGGCCGAGGACGAGGGCTACGTGGTGGCGGATATCCCCGCGGGCATCATCAATGTGGAAGGCTTTTACGAGCTGATGTACCACGGTTGCGCCTTTGGCGCGCTGAAGCGCACGGACGCGAACCCGCGCGACCTGTCGAAGTATGGCCTCGATCAGCCGCAGGCGACGATCAACGTTTCCTTCAACGACAGCTCGGTCTTTGCCTTGAGTATTGGCGCCAAAGAGGTCGTCAGTGGCAATTACTACGGACAGGTGGAAGG
>SAAR01000265.1 GCA_009916335.1 Erysipelotrichia bacterium
TGACACCACTCATGCACTACGCTTTTAAAGGTGACGATAAACTTGTAAAAATCCTTCTTGAAAATGGCGCCAATATCAATGCTAAAAGTGAAATGACCGCTTTTGATTTAGCAAGTGATGAGAAAATCAAGGAGATGATACAATCTAAGAAAAACAACCACCCTCAAAAGCTAGTCAAACTCCTATCAAACTTTACTATCGATAAGCCTATCAAATACACTACTCATGAATGGGATTTTGGAGAGCTTCAAAAAGAGTATGGTAACTTTGAAGGTTATATGAGTTCGGTTAAAAAGCAGTTTGATGATATGAAAATTGAGTTGGAAAAATTATCTCCAACTCTTTATAAAAAAATATATACATTTTTGGTTGAAACAAGTCCCGATGAAAATTACAATTGGTGCAGTAAAGCGCATCTCAATAGTGGTTGGTCCAGTTTAGAGGGCTTGAAAGAGTCGTGTGATAGTGGCAAAAATCCGTTTGATTTCAAAGAACTTCCAAAAAAAGATATTTTTATTGGTCGAAAGCAAATTGCTACTTTTGGTGAAGTCATTACGCTCTTTAAAGGTGAAATAGAGGTACGAACAGACATTAAGGCCTTTAACTTGGAAAGCATATTTAGTAATGCTTTTGTGAATTTTAAAGTAGACTACAGTACTTCAAAGTTAGCGACTAGACAATTTTATACGGATACACAAAAATTTTCAGCGGTCTTAAGCCAAATTGCCAAGCAGATGCATATGCGAGAGGATTGTAATAGTCTTGAAGTAAGCTCAATGGAACTTGAAGACAGATCTATCGAAATCAAAATAACACAAATAGGCTCTTATGTCACTCAAAATTCGCAAGGGATGCTTGAAGAGGTAAAGGATGGTGATTTTGCGGATATTAAAGCAAACCTTACAAATCTTTGTGATTGGAGCATTGAAAGCGGTTTTGAAAGCGAATATTTTAGAATCAACTATTTGCACAGCAACAATGTCAAAGAGATAGTTTTACTGAGTGAAAAACCCAAAGGTTTTACACATATTTTTAGATTTTACAGGTAAAAAGGTTTCTCAATCTAAAATGTGATACAATATGTCATACAAAAAAGAAAAGGACCAACGATGATATCGATTCGTCTTGATACAAGCTTGGAGAGCCAGCTTAATTTTTTTAGTGATCATATGCATCTCTCAAAAAGTCAAATCATCAAAGACTCTTTGATGCTCTATTTTGAGATGTTAAAAAAAGAAACAGCACAAAAAACACCGTATGAGCTTGGAAGTGAGTTGTTTGGTAAGTATGCGAGCGGACGCAGTGATCTTTCTTCAACCTACAAAGAAAAACTCAAAGAGAAGCTCCATGCAAAAAACAATCATTGATAGCGGACCTCTTATCGCATTGTTTGATAAAAGTGATCGCTACCATGAGAGTGTTTTAGCATTTATCAAAACATTTCAAGGGCGGCTTATTACATCTTGGGCTGTTCTTACTGAAGTCTCTCATATGCTTGATTTTAATCTCAATGTACAAATAGACTTTCTTAAGTGGATTGAGCTAGGTGGTGTTAGTGTGTATGAGATTTCACAACGTGAGATATCTGCCATACGCACCATGATGGAAAAATACAACGATATCCCAATGGATCTTGCTGATGGAACACTGATGTATATCGCCAATCAAGAAAATATTCGAACTATTGTCAGTATCGATAGTGACTTTGATATTTATAGAACATTAAAAAAACAAAGTTTGAACAATCTGTTAAAAGGACATTGAAAAGCGAATGAAAAAAATAGCCTTAATTGAAGATAGAGACACAAGGCAAGAACGATTTTCTCAAGAAGAAAATTTTGATTTTGAAACGTATCGTTCTATTTTAGACAACTTTGTTTTTGAAGAGTTCGAAGAACTGGCTTTGCAAATACTCAATGACAGTTTTAATCTTTTACAATACGATGTTATTATTTGCCATAAGTCTGTACAGATAGTAGATAAGAATGACAGCAATCTAGTCATCACAAGCCGACTAAAAGATTATTGTAAAAAACATCAAAAAACACTCATCCTTTTTTCAGGCGGCATCTCTGCAAATTATTATGATAATAGCGAATATGACTATTTAGAGCTCAATTCAAAAACGTTTTACAGTCAAAATCTAAAGCTATTTTTAGATGAAGTGCAAAAAGAGAATGAAAATATATTGATGCTTTGCTATGGTGAACATTGGCAAGAAAATATTGTTGCAAATATTTTAGAAAAAACAAATCTCTTTATTTTTGATCTACAAAACAACGCAGTAGATGTAGATAAGTTTGAGATAGATGCAGATTTGGTGAAAATTGATCATGACTTCTATACTCTAAAAGTAAAAACATTAGATGAGATACTCCTATTTAAAGAGAGTTTGGAAAAATTCTTTACATGTAAAAAGAGCAAAAAAACTAAAAATATATCGTTAATTATTCACAATGATAATGTATGCGATCCTCAGTTGTTTGACCATCATATAAAATTTTCACAAACATTTGATGAAATAGACATGTATATTTCAAATATCATTGATGAAGTAGCGTTATATATGCCTGATATGATTTTTATCAAAGACAATCTGAGTAAAAATTATTTTGAACTATTGGGATTAAGGCTCGCCCACCACATTAGATTATCTTCGCAACTTGGTGAAAAGAGTTTTGTGCCTATTGTTATTATCAGTGATTTTGGTATTGAGGCATTAATAAAGTTTAATCCTTTAGCAAATATTTTGACCACAGATAATGTTTTTGTTATTCAAAACACGACCGAGGAAATTTCACAGTATCAAACATTAGAATATCCATCTATAAAATTACAAGAATATGTAGAATCAATTGTTATTTATCCACCTAAAGACTATCTAGATCATCATAGTATTGCAAATGAATGGAGTATTTACCGTTGGGCAGAGTTTTTGAGAGTTGAGAGTAAGGCAACAATAGCAAACAGGGTAAAAGTAGAAAATATGCTCTATTTTAAATACCTCAAAGCAAAATATGCCACAAAAGATGAGAGTGTAGTGAAAACAATAAACCCGTTAACAAAAAAAGGGAAAGTATTACTGATAGATGATGAGTGGAGCAAAGGCTGGAGTGATATTTTAAATGTAGCACTTAAAAAAGATGGCGTAGAATTTAAAACTTTTGAGTACGAATATAAAGACAAAAGTGAATTTAATTTGATTGTGCAGCTCAAACATAAAGAGCTAACGAGTTTGATTGAAAAAGCAGATGTCATTATCTTAGATTTGAGATTGCTTGAAAGTGACCATAAAAATGAAAAGATAGAAAACTACACAGGTATCAAAATACTCGAAAAGATCCATGAGATAAATGCTGGCATCCAAGTGATTATGCTCACAGCAACCAGTAAAAGTACCATACTTGAAAAGCTCTATGAGAAAAAAATACTAGGCTATATCAAAAAAGAACACCCTGATGATATTAATATAGATACAGTTGAAAATATCAATAAATTGTTAAGATTAGTGGATAAGGGCTTGCAAAGAAAATACCTTAAAGAAGTTTGGGAGATTCAAAATGATATTTTAGTACTTAAATTGTTGTCAAATTTAAAATTATCATTTGACATGGATGATTCTCAAAAAAAATTATTAGAACTTAAAAATACGGTTACAAAAATATTTGAAACTCTCGATAGTAATATTCCAAAACCTTTTATTTATGGGATGTTAACTTTATACAAATGTATTGAAATTATTAACGATTACTATATTTATGAAAAATATGATAGAACAATTAAAAAACCAAAAGCATATTGGGTGCATAATAATAAATTGATTGATAATGATGGCAATTCAAGTGTAAATAATAAAATAAAATCTATTTTAAAGCACCTAGAAATTCAAAATGATGAACGAAATAGGCTTATTAATGAAATTTCTTGTACAAGAAATTATGAAATACATTCTGGAGAAATTAAATCAGAATGTGAAGGAAGAATTATTAAAAACATCAATGAACAAGGTAGGCGATTCTCTACATCGTAGATAATGGTGAAAAATTTCCTTATAGCCGGTACGGTTTATAAGTGCTGAGGATGCATAAGAAATATTAGAAAGAACCCCAACTGTTTGAAATAGGGGATTCTGAACATACCTCAGAATAAGTTTGGTTGCGTGTACACAATTTTCTTTTACCTGATACTTTTGAGAATATTTCTCCATGCTTTGAAATATTGAGATACACCATTTCAGAAAATGCAATATGAATCTATTCTCCTGTGTATCATACGAAACTCTATTTACCGCTGATAATATCTTCCTTGGCAATATACCATCACCATTAGAGGCCTTAGGAAGAGCGTTTATAAATTTTGATCTCATCAACTCATGAGAGA
>SAAR01000266.1 GCA_009916335.1 Erysipelotrichia bacterium
ACTCTCTTTAGAATCTAACATTTGCATGGCTTCAACGACAATGCTGTGTTTAGAGCGCTTTTGCCCTTGTTGGTCATTCCATTGATCAAACGACAATCTGCCTTCAACCAGGACTTTTGAACCACGTCTGAGGTATTGATTGGCTATTTCTGCTGATCTTCCAAAAAAAGTGATATCAATAAAGCACACTTCCTCTTTCTTTTCACCATTTTGTAAGGTATATTTGCGATTGGTTGCTAGAGAGGTAGTTGAAACGGCTGATCCATTGGGAAGATAGCGAATCTCGACATCTTTGGTTAAATTGCCTGCCATAATGACTTTGTTAAACATGGTATTCCTTTTTGTGTGTATAAAAAATTGCTAAAATATAAGTGGCCTGATAGGTGATTATGTGCACAGTATCTCCTTCATTTTTTGTAGTATATTCATTGCTATAGACACATTATGACCTTTACATGTAAAAGCCGGATTTACTTATTTTTACTTTCAAAATCTGTTGGTAGCGTCAGGTCGTTGTTAGGCTCATACGTAGTGATCAAGATAGGTTCTTGATTTTGTAAATGGGCAAAGATGTACAAAAAGCCGTTATGCATCATCTTAAACCCATCAATCGTTTTATTGGTCACAAGTTCCCCATATTCAAGTACGGTTTGGATATGTCTTAAGTGTGCTCTTTTTGGCAGACCTACTCTTTCTTTGATTCTTTTGCTCGCGTGTTTTGAAATTTTCATCTCGTATCCTTTCTGGTTTGATACGAGAAGTTTAGGAAGGGGATTTACTTTTTTTTACTTTGAATGAGGGAACAAGAATAAGGGCTGGACATCTATTGTCTACAGGATTTAGTATCCTTTCATCGTGCATATAAATGAAGAGATTTTTAGCTACAATTTTAAAGATTATGAGGGGTCTAGATGAGGGATGAGTATAAGTACAGGGCATTTATAAGCTACTCGCATAAAGATAAAACATTTGCCAAGTGGTTGCATCGAAAGATTGAAAATTATAAGATTCCAAGCTCTTTACGAGAAAAGTATCCTCACCTTCCAAAAGATTTAAAGCGCTCTGTGTTTAGAGACGAAGAAGAACTCCCTATCTCCTCTGTTTTAACCAATAACATCCTCTATGCTCTTGATAATGCTGAACTGCTCATCGTTGTCTGTTCCCCTTTTGCTGCTGCTTCAAAATGGGTCAATAAAGAGATTGCCTACTTTAAACATAAAAACGGTGAAAACTCTGTTCTTGCCATCATCAAAGAGGGTGAGCCCAATGCCACCTATGAGAATAACCCAGACCATGAAGCCTTTCCCGAATCATTAAGATACACGGTTGATGAAGATGCCCAGATCACACGCCAAAGATGTGAACCACTCGCAGGAGATGCTCGAAGCTATTGGGCTAAAGAGATGGCGTTTGTTAAGATGGTGGCTGGGATTTTAAAAGTTGACTTTGCAGACTTGTGGGAGAGAGAAAAAAGAGAAAGAAGAAAGAGGCAAATCATAGCTGGCGTCATAGCCACTGTTTTTATCGCTTTATTGATGTATGCATCCACACAACGCTTTAGTGAGTCTGTCAATAAAGAGTTAGAAAGTGTGAATGCTAAAATTGCTTCTATTCACTACAGCATACGGCATGATAATCTCCCCGTAGAGACTGTTATTGCTTTAAACATAGAGCTTAAAGAGTTGGAAAAATTAAAAGAAGCAAAAGAGGAGACTCAAAAATCACTAGGGAACCTAAAAACCCCTCTAGGTCAAAAAGCCAAAGAGGTCTATAATGAAAAAGGAGCGCAAGCAGCCATAGAGGTGCTTACCTCACGTGAAGCGTTATCGAGAAAAGAACAACTCAAAAAAGAGTTGTCCCTAGAAGAGATCTCTTTAGCCAAGCTCTATGTGGAGACCAATGACTTTATCAAAGCAGAACAACGTTATGAAGAAGCCCTTGTTATCTTCTTTGATTTTGAAAATGTAAACACCTATATCACCTTTTTAAAAAAACAAAAACACTATGACAAAGCGATCGAACTCTCACACAAGTTGCTCAAAGAAAAACTATCTCAGGACCAATCGGCTTCAAGTCTAAATTTGTTAGGGATGTTATATCAAGACACAAACCGTTATAGTGAAGCAGAATCATTTTATCTTGAAGCGCTCAAAATACGAAGAGAATTGGTAAAAGTAAACCCGGATGCATACAATAAAGACTTAGCAACCTCTCTTAATAATTTAGCTTCGCTATACAAAGATATAAACCGCTACAGTGAAGCAGAAAAATTATTTCTTGAAGCATTACAGATTAGAAGAGCATTAGCAAAAAAAACTCCTAATGAATATAATACTAGCTTAGATTACTTAGCAACCTTACTTAATAATTTAGCCACCCTATACGAAAACACAAACCGCTACAGTGAAGCGGAACAATTATTTCTTGAAGCACTTGAGATTTCAAGAGCATTAGCAAAAGAAAATCCTAGAGCCTATAATTATGATTTGGCTCTCAGTCTCAATAATTTAGCTGGTTTATACAATGCTACAAACCATTACAGTGAAGCGGAACAATTATCTCTTCAAGCACTGCAGATTAATAGACTTTTATCTAAAGAGAACCCTAGTGTAAATATTAATAGACTAGCCACCTCACTCAATAATTTAGCTAGTTTATACAAAACCACAGGCCATTATAGTGAAGCAGAAAAATTATTCCTTGAGGCATTGCAAATTGATAGAATCTTGACAGAAGAAAACCCTGCAGCATACAATGATGATTTAGCCACCTCTCTCAATAATTTAGCTGGTTTATACCAAGATGCAAACCGTTATAGTGAAGCAGAAAAATTTCATATCGAAGCACTGCAGATTAGAAGAATATTAGTAGAAGAAAACTCTGCTGCATACAATGATATGTTGGCACTATCACTCAATAATTTAGCTCGTACATACTATTCTTCAAACCGCTATAATGAAACAGAACAATCATTCCTTGAGTCATTACAGATATTAAAAGTATTGGCAAAAGAAAATCCTAGTTATAATGAAAAATTAGCAAACTCTTTAAATCATTGGGGTGAATTTTATTACCAAACAAATCAAATCAAAAAAGCAGAAGAGTTCTTATCTGAAGCACTTGAGATTAGAAAAATCCTCCATCAAACCGATCCTAATTTTAATCTTTATGACTTGGGATTATCCTTTGATAATTTAGGTTTTTTATATCACGCTACCAATCAAATCAATAAAGCAGAACCATTTTATCTTGAATCTCTCAAAATACGAAGAGAATTGGCACGAAAAAATCCAAATCAATATAAAGAAGCTTTATTATTAACACTGCATAGTGTACAGAAACTATACCAAGAGACTAATCAACCAGAGAAGCTTAAAAAAATCAACGATGAAATTTCAATATTAGATAAACCATACGCTCCCAAATAAAAACCATCCCTTTTCTTCCTGCAACTATGATATTTACTTCCTAATCTAATACACCTTTCAAGCTCTCTAATTCTCTCAATGTCATGAGTCATACCCTATAGAAAAGTAAAAAAAAGTAAAGCCTCTTCATAAACTTCTCGTATCAAAACAGAAAGGATACGAGATGAGAAGTTTTAACCACCACTCTTCAAACCAAGAAGCTACCGAAATTAAACGTTATGTCAAACTGATGAAAGAGGCCCGTATAAATACTATCGTAGAGATGAATAAATATATCTCTAGAAATGATATGTGGGATGATTTTTCAGACATTAGAAGAGAAAACACCTATGGATCTGGCTTCACATCCATAGGGATCTCTAAAGATGCTTATAAAGCAATCTCTGAGCTCTATCAAACAGAAGATGCTATCAGAACTTCTCTTGTTAGGCAAAAGAGAATTTAGCTAAGATGTATATCGGGGGAAAAGGGATCAGTGCCCATTTTCCATTAGGGTTTTAGATAGTTAGTAACCTCTATAGCCAACCAAGTTTTTAGCACTTGATTCACTAAAACCATATTCTTTAACCAAAATATCTTTTGCAAATTTTTTAGACCCAGTATCATTTAGCAATTTTCTTGCTAAACCTTCTTCGCTGTATCTTACTCTATGTGAAGATGATTTTAACACTTGATCTGGTCTGTAAATTTCATTACCATAATGTTTATAGGCATAAGTTTCACCATTTTTTACTACATAGCCCAGTTTATTCCAGACTTTTTCTGTATGATCGGTATGGCTAGTGCTTGATTTTGGTTGTTGAATATTAACATAGACATTGTTTTGGATATAAACATTATTGGTATGTGTCTGATTTTTTGTTTCGTTGTTTTTTTCTTCATAATCATAGGTTTTAATGGATGTTGAGCTTTTAGGTGCTTCATTTTTTGTTGGTGTTGTTTTTGTATT